>NZ_JARVSV010000011.1:0-81469 GCF_030209025.1 Pseudomonas sp. MEJ086 | reverse complement strand
GCCCGCGAGCGGGCTCCTACGGGTTAGAACTCCGGCCGTGTAGGAGCCCGCTTGCGGGCGATTGGTGATTGCACAGCTAGTCCTGCTGAATGGCCACGATCGATTTCGCGTTACGTGGGCGAGGCCACTGGTATGGGACCGGCAAATGGACACCACGCCTTCTGGGTGAAGTTAGTCCGCTGGTGGCGAATCGATTCGACGAGGCTTTCGGCGCGTTGTTCGTATACGCCAGCGTCGAGCCAGTCATTCGCTTGGCAGAAGATGAGTTATCACCCCATGGAGGCTTTCTCTTCGATGGCGACTGCCGTCCGGCACCGCCGACGTGGCGTCATTAAGAACGCCTCACCACACCCAGCTCGAGCCCGGGTGCCCGTCTTGCCCCCAGCACTACACAGGTTCATGCCCGTGATCATGCACCGATCCGCAGCAATCAGCGCACCCATTAAAATCAATTAATTTGATATTTTAAAAACCACTAAATAAGACAAATAAATAATTAGTTTAGAAGTAAATGTGCTTTCACAGACATTTTTAAAACGAATATCGTTTATGCAACCCGACCCCGACACGGTGGAGGCAATGGATTCCCGCTGCACTGTGTCCTGACGACGGGGTTGCTCCCTTGCCCGCAGGCGGCCGGTTTCCGACATCACGATCCTATCGATGACTGCCAGGAAAGCCTGCGATGCCAACCCTCCTCCACCCGTTGCACCCACTCGTGTTATCCATCGCGTTGAGTATCCCGGCACTGGCCGGTGCAGCTGATAACGATCGCCTGCCGACCGTCACCGTGACCGCCGAACACCGCTCGGAAAACCTGCAGAAAACCCCACTGGCGATCAGCGCCTTCGACGAGAACGCCCTGCGCGACGCGCAGATCAACAACGTACGTGACCTCTCGGGTCGGGTGCCGAACCTGACCCTCAATCGCCAGTCGATTTCCTACAGCGCGCAGACCTACGGCATCCGGGGTATCGGTGAAACCGACCCGATCCAGGAGGCTGCGGTGGCCGTGTATGCCGATGACCTGTACATCCCCCGGGCGATTTCCTCGATGATCGACTTCAACGATGTCGAGCGCGTGGAAGTACTGCGCGGCCCACAGGGCACGCTCTATGGGCGCAACAGTGCCGCCGGTGCGGTACGTGTCATCACCCGTGATCCGGATCAGCAGACGCGCGGTTTCTTCGAACTCGGTGCCGGCACCTACAACGCCCGCAACGGCCGCTTGCTGATCAGCGGCCCGTTGGTCGACAACACCCTGTTCGGCAGCTTCTCGGCGATCCGCCTGACCCGTGACGGCACGGTTCGCAACCGTACCCGCAACAAGGACGTCAACAACGTCGACATCCAGTCCTATCGCGGCAAGCTGCGCCTCGCGCCGGAGGATTCGCCCTGGGATGTACAACTGACCCTGGCCGGCACTTTCGACCGTGGCGATACCACCAGCTACTCGCCCTTCGATCCAGCGACCGGTCGCTACGACAAGTTCAAGACCTACAGCAGCCTCGACCCGAAGAACAAACTCGACCAGGGCAGCGCGGTGCTGCGTGCGATCTACACCCTGAACGACAACCTCAGTTTCAAGTCGGTCACCGCCTGGTCTGAGTTCGATCAGCCGGTGGACTACGACAACTCCGGTCAGGCCAACAGCGGCAACGCCGCACCGATCCAGAACAACCTGATCCTCTACAAGCAGCGTTACGCCACCCAGGAATTCCAGCTAAACGGCAGCCATGACGACTTCACCTATACCCTCGGACTGTACCTCTACAAGGAGCGCTTCCGCGCCGAACGCGACAGCCTGACCTACTCGGTGGCCGCCGACCGGGTCAACGCTTCCGGCCAGTACAGCACCACCGATACCGAAAGCTATGCGCTGTACGGCCAGAGCAACTACAAGCTGACCCCGCGCCTGTCGCTGACTACCGGCCTGCGTTATACCAGCGAGCACAAGAACTTCCGTTACAGCAATTACGCCATCACCCCGGACAGACAGATAACCGGCACCAACTTCAGTGCCGAAACCAGCGAATCCTGGGCTTCGTTCAGCCCCAAGGTCGGCCTCGAATACGCCTGGAGCGATGACCTGGTGCAGTACGGCTACGTGGCCAAGGGCTTCAAGGCAGGCGGTTTCGACAACCGCGCGCCGACCCGGCTGGCGGCCGAACAGGGGTTCGATCCGGAAAACGTGACCACCTACGAGGTCGGCTTCAAGGGCGACTTCGCCGCTGGCCGGCTGCGTAGCAACATCGCCCTGTTCTACAACGATTACGACGACCTGCAGACCAACGCCTGGGATCCGGCCATCAGCGCCAACCTGCGTACCAACGTCGGCAGCGCCCATACCTACGGCCTGGAGCTGGAGAACACCGCGCTGCTAACCCGCGACCTGCGCCTGACCGCCAACATTGGCTACCTGAAGAGCAAGTATGACGACTTCCAGAACGCCAGCGGCCCGGGGGTCAGCGCGGACGGCAAGGAAATGATCTTCGCCCCCCGCTGGAATGCCAGCCTGGGCCTCAACTGGACGGTGCCGGTCGCCCTGCCCGGCGCGCTGATCGCTGCTACCGACTACCAGTACCAGACCCGCTCCTACGCCAACGCCCTGAACGCCGACATCTACGAAGTCCCGGCTCAGGGTTTCTGGAACGCCAGCACCAGCTATGCCAGCGGCGACGGCCACTGGACGACCACGCTGTCGGTCAAGAACCTGCTGGACCGCGCCTACCCGCAAAGCGTCGCCTATTCGGCCGCCAGTCGCACCGCCTACTACTCGGTCAATGACCCACGCACCGTTCTGCTGAGCGTGCGTTACGACCTTTGAGCGAGCGCCCTTTTACCTTCAAGGAGAGATAGAAATGGGACTTACCCGCAGAGACCTGATTTCCCGCATCGCCGCCGTAGGCGGCTATTCCGCCGCCATGGGCGCCATGAGCGGCCTGGGCCTGATGCCGGGCCACCTGCAGGCGGCGGCGTTCGAGCCGCTGAACATCGCGGGCAGTGCCGGCAATGGCAAGCGCGTGCTGATCGTTGGCGGCGGCATCGCCGGCCTGGTGTCGGCCTACGAGCTGGCCAAGGCCGGCTTCTCGGTCAAGCTGCTGGAGGCCCGCGAGCGTATTGGTGGTCGTGTCTGGACCCTGCGCAACGGCGATCGCATCGAGCATAACGATGGTTCTCGGCAAACCGTGGAATTCGACAAGGGTTTGTTCTTCAACGCCGGCGCCGGCCGCATTCCCAGCCATCACCTGACCATTCTCGGTTACTGCCGGGAGTTCGGTGTCGAGCTGCAACCGCTGGTCAACAGCAGCCGCAGTGCCCTGGTGCAGCCGGATCTTGGCCGCCCGCCGTTGCAGCTTCGCCAGGTAGTCAACGACACCCGCGGCTGGCTCAGCGAACTGCTGTCTCGCAGTGTCAGCAGCCATGCCCTGGATCAGCAGCTCTCTGCGGATGAGCGCAAGGGGCTGCTGGATTTCCTGCGGGTATATGGCGATCTCGACGCCGAACACCATTACAAGGGTTCGGTGCGTGCCGGCTATAGCCGCTTCGCCGGCGCTGGCGACCAGACACCAATCACCCGGCAACCCGAAAAACTGACACGCCTGCTCGACAGCAATCTGCTGCTGCCGCAGATATTCGAGGAGATCCCGGAGTTCTCCGCCACCATGATGCAACCGGTCGGCGGCATGGATCGTATTCCCTATGCGTTCTATGAGCGGGTCAAACAGCACGTGCAGCTCAATGCCGAAGTGCTTGGCGTTGAAACCTCGGAACGCGGTAGCAAAGTGCTCTGGAAGGATCGCCTCAGCGGCAGGCAGCACAGCGAGGAAGCCGACTACGCCATCGTCACCCTGCCGACGCCCCTGCTGGCCAAACTACCGAGCAACTTCAGCAAGGACTTCAAGGCCGCACTGGGCAGAACCGAGGGCGACTACAGCAACAAGGTCGCCTGGCAGTCACCGCGCTTCTGGGAAACCGAGTACCAGATATACGGTGGGCTTTCCTACATCAACCACGAAGCGCGCACGCTCTGGTACCCCAGCGAGGGCCTCAACAGCGCCCAGGGCGTGCTGGTGGGCACCTACAACAATGGCGAGGTAGCCAAGACCTTCGCCGCCAAAACCCTGGAGCAGCAGATCGCCTCCTCGCGGCAGGCCGTGGAATCCCTGCACCCGGGGCACAGCAGCAAGCTCGGGCGGCCGCTGGCGGTCAACTGGTCGAAGATCGCCTTCAGTGAAAGCCCGTGGATCGTCCACGGTGCCGGTACCTCCAGCCCGTCCTACGACGAACTCAATCAGCCCCAGGGGCGTACCTGGCTGGCCAGCGACTCACTGGCCCATGGCGGCGTCGGCATCTGGCAGAACACCGCAGCCGAGTCGGCGCGCCGCGTGGTCGGGCTGATCGCCACCCATGCCCTCCAACAACGATCCGGCGTTGCCGCCTGAAAGGAATGACGATGAAAAACCCTGCCTTGCTACTCGGAGCCCTCATGACCCTGACCGCTATCAATGCCCAGGCCGATGCCATCAAGCGTATCGACCCACCAGGCTCCAACTTCCCCATCTCGCAACTGGTCACCGTACCTGCCGGTAGCTCGCTGACTTTCGTCAGCGGCACCTTGCCCGATGTCGCCGACCCCAAGGCCAAGCCACAGACCATCGCGGCCTACGGCAATACCGAGACCCAGACCCTCTCGGTACTCAACAAGATTCGCACGGCATTGCAGAGCCAGGGCCTGGATCTCGGTGACATCGTGCAGTTGCGGGTGTTCCTGGTTGGAGACCCGGCCCACGACGGCAAGCTCGACTTCGCCGGCCTGCAAGCTGCCTACACCCAGTTCTTCGCTACCGCGCAACAGCCCAACAAGCCCACCCGTACGGCATTGCAAGTCGTTGCATTGCCGCTGCCAGGCGCTCTGGTAGAGATCGAAGCGATCGCAGCCAAAGCGCCTTAGATACCCGTTCAACACCTGATAAGCCTTTTCCGCCGGGCCAGCCCGGCGGAGAGGCGGCGTGCACCCGAAAAAAGCTGCACGTTCGACTGCCTCATGGAGAGAGCACATGCCTTCATCACCCTTCGATCTGCCCACTGCCCGTTTCACACCCGCCCTGCTTGCCCTGGCAATCGCCGCTGCTGGTCTGGGTTCAGCGAGCGCCCAGGCGCAAACCCATGGCGGCCAGCCGGCTGCTTCGTCGCAACTCGGCACCGTGATCGTCACCGGCAACCGCGGTAGCGAAGCTCGCACGGTAACCAGCAGCCCGGTCCCCATCGACGTGATCAGCGCCGCTCAGTTACAGGAAACCGGCAAGCCCGGTCTGATGGAAGCGCTCAGTGCCAGCGTCCCCTCGCTGACCCTGCCGGAAAAAACCGGCTGGGATGCCAGCGGTATCGCCCGCGCGCCCAACCTGCGCGGCCTGAATGCCAGCCAGGTACTGGTGCTGGTCAACGGCAAGCGCCGCCACACCAGCGCCACGCTGAACATCAACGGCATCAACGCCGGTGCTGCGCCCACGGATCTCGACCTGATCCCCATCGGCGCCATCGATCGCGTCGAGGTGCTGCGTGACGGCGCAGCGGCGCAGTACGGCTCGGATGCCATCGCCGGGGTGATCAACGTCATCCTCAAGGCCGACACCAGCGGCGCTGCGGTGACCAACCTGGGTCAAGGTTACGACGGCAAGAAACAGACCGTGCAGCAGAGCCTCAACAAGGGGTTCGAGATCGGTGATGGCGGCGTCCTGCAATTCGCTCTGGATGCACGCAGCCAGAACGACGACAACAAGGCACGCGCCAACGGCTACACCTATGAACAGGCCTATGATCTGGCAGGCAAATCCACCTACGGCGGTTACGGTACACCCAAGATCAACCTGCTGACCCTGGGCTACAACGCCGGGCTGCCGATCAACGACAATCTGGAGCTGTACTCCTTCACCACCTGGTCGTATCGCAAGGGCGAACAGGGCCAGAACTTCCGCTTGCCGACCATCGTCAACACCATCACCACCGGGCCCAACGGACGCCCTGCCGGTTACACGCCAACCTGGTATATCGAAGAAGACGACCTGCAGGCAGCCTTTGGCGGGCGCGGCGAGGTGGGTGAATGGGGCTGGGATCTCTCCAGCACTTACGGACGCAACGCCGCCGAACAGGGCACCTGGAACAACCAGAATCCCTCCCTGGGCGAAGCCACCCCCAACTCGTTCGAGTCCGGTACCTGGATCGCCACCCAGTTGACCAGCAACCTCGACTTCAGCCGCAACTTCGAGGTTGGCCTCAGCAAGCCGCTGGACCTGTCCTGGGGCCTGGAGCACCGCAAGGAAACCTACCAGGTGCGTGCTGGCGACTGGGCTTCGTGGGCGGATGGCGGTTACTGCCGAGCCAACCCGGTCAGTGGCGCCCAGGAATGCGCATCCTCGGGCGCCCAGGTCACCAACGGCATCTCCCCGGCCGAAGCCACCAGCGCCAGCCGCAACAGCGTTGCCAGCTACGTCGACGTTGGCTTCAGCCCGAGCGAAAAGTGGTACCTGGGCACCGCCCTGCGCTATGAGCACTACAATCAGGGCGTAGGTGCCACGCGCAGCGGCAAACTGACGACCCGCTATGACTTCACGCCCGAGTTCGCCGTGCGCGCCACCGTCAGCAACGGCTTCCGTGCGCCGTCGCTGGCCAACGACCTGTTCAGTGCGCGCTCGACCAGCTACGCGGTGATCGACGGTGTGTATCAGTCATTCAACTTTGGCGTATTGCCGGTAGAGTCCGCCGCCGCCCGGGCGCTTGGTGCCAAGGCGCTGAAACCGGAAAAATCCACCAACTTCAGCCTGGGCCTGACCTACACGCCGACGCCCGAGCTGTCGCTTACCGCCGACGCCTATCTGATCGACATACGCGATCGCATCACCCTCACCGGCCGCCTGCTGGGCGAAGAGGTGCGCCAGACGCTGATCGATAACGGCATTACCTCGACCTCGGGTGGCCAGTACTTCGTCAATGGTGCCGACACCCGCACCAAAGGCCTGGACATCGTCGCCAGCTACAACCAGAACCTGCAACGCTTCGGCTCGCTGAAATGGACGGCGGCCTTCAACTGGAACGACACCGAGATCCGCAGCTACCAGCAGAGCACCGAGATTCTCGGCACCGCTTACGAGTTGATGAACCGCGAGGCCCGTAACCTGCTGACCAACGTACAGCCCAACACCAAGCTGATCCTCGGTACCACCTGGAGCCTCGACGACTGGACGGTCAACCTCGGCCTGACGCGCTATGGCTCTTATCGGGAGGTCAACGACGCCAATGACCGCAGCCTTGACCGTGTCTACAAGGCCAACTGGATCACCGACCTCGATGTCGGCTACAGCCTTACCGAGAACCTCGATCTGGCCATCGGTGCGAAGAACCTGTTCGACGTCTATCCGAAACGTCAGGGCATCGCCAGCGCGACCATGGGCTCCGGCTACGGCACCTATTCGCCATTCGGCTTCACCGGTGGCTACTACTACACCCGACTGAGCTACGCGTTCTGACGCAGCGATGCCCGCCAGCCCTCCACAGGCCTGGCGAGCATCGCCTTGGATGATGAGGAGAAGGCATGAACCTGTTGCTGGTACGTCACGGACAAACGGCTTTCAACCTCGAGCAGCGCTACCTCGGCGCCCTCGATCCCCCCTTGAACGACACCGGCATCGCCCAAGCGCAAAGGCTGCGGGCTCGGTTGCCCGAGGGCATCGACGTGCTGATCAGTTCGCCGCTGCTGCGCGCCCGCCAGACAGCGGAGATTCTGCGTGGTGAAAGCGGACCTGCAGTGGTTGTGAACGACGCGTTCCGCGAGCGCAACGTAGGCGTTTTCGAAGGGCTTACCCAGCGCGAGGCGCGCCTGGCGTTTCCCGGCCTGTGGGCGAGAAACATCACCCGCCAGTGGTCCGCAGCGCCCGACGAAGGTGAAACCATCGCCGCGGTATTCGCCCGCGTTCATGCAGGCCTGGCAGAACTGCTCCAGCACAATGCCGACGCGACCGTACTGCTGGTCGCCCACGGCTTCGTGGCCAAGGTCATCCGTGCCATCGCGCGGGGCGATCACCACGACCTGTTCGACTGGCAACTGGACAACGCCGCGATCTGTGAACTGCAAGTGAGCCCGCCATTGACATCCTTCACCGCCGAATACGGCAGTAACACACTGCCGCAGGTCACGCCAAACCTGGCATAGCCCCCTGCTCTCGCCCCTTCACCACGCCGATCGCACGGATATCGGAGAGGTGCACCTCGTAAGGGTCGCGGCGCTCGTCGCAGTCCAGCGCCACGATCAGGAAGTAGGCATGCGGGTTGATGCCGGCCTTGGGCAAGACCACAGCGATGATATGGGCGAGGTGCCCGTAGGACTCCGCCTCACCCTCCCAGTACAGTTCCATGAGGACGCTTTTGCCGAGATAGGAGATCGCGCTGGCGGCGTCCAGCCATGGAACGCTCCGCCCCATGCAGCCATTGCACGCATGTAGGAGCCCGCTTGCGGGCGATTGGTGGTTGCACCGCAAGTCCTGCTGGATGGCTGCAATCGATTCGCCCGCGAGCGGGCTCCTACGGGGTAGAACTTCATCGTTTGCGGGCGATTGGTGGTTGCACCGCAGGTGTTCTGGATGGCTGCAATCGATTCGCCCGCGAGCGGGCTCCTACGGGGTAGAACTTTATCGCTTGTGGGCGGTTGGTGGTTGCATCGCAAGTCCTGCTGGATGGCCACGATCGATTCGCCCGCGAGCGGGCTCCTACGGGGTAGAGCTCCGTCGCTTGTGGGTGATTGGTGGTTGCACCGCAAGTCCTGCTGGATGGCCACGATCGATTCGCCCGCGAGCGGGCTCCTACGGGGTAGAGCTCCGTCGCTTGTGGGTGATTGGTGGTTGCACCGCAAGTCCTGCTGGATGGCCACGATCGATTCGCCCGCAAGCGGGCTCCTACGGGGTAGAACTTCATCGGTTGTGGGTGATTGGTGGTTGCATCGCAGGTCCTGCTGGATGGCTGCAATCGATTCGCCCGCGAGCGGGCTCCTACGGTTAGAACTCCTTGGTGGCCAGCGGCAACTGGCAAAGCGCAGCCGAGCACCTGGGCATCAGCACCACCACGCTGTGGCGCAGGATGAAGAGAGGACCGGGGCTGCTTCGATGCCGCACGCTACGGCTGAGCAGGCGCCACCTCGTCATAGGGGTAGATGCGGCAGCAGTCCCATCCGGGTGCTGCCCTGAGCCACTCAAGCGCCGCCAGGCAGAAGATAGCCCCGCAGATCGCGTTCAGCTTCTTCACTACCTGTCCCGATGATCACCTCAATGCCGGCATCGACAAGAATCCGTGCGCCGGCACCTGCATTTCTCGGATCGGGATCCAGTATGGCGATGAACACCCGTTCGATGCCCTGCCTGACCAGGGCGTGAGCGCATGATGGCGTGCGCCCATGAAACGAGCAGGGTTCCAGGGTGACGTAAGCCGTCAGGCCCTGCTGACTTCCCGATGGCAGTTGGGCCAGAGCCATCGCTTCGGCATGATGCTGACCAGGCGCCTGGGTGTGGCCTCGGCTGACGACCCTGCCCTCTCGGACCAGCACGCAACCGACCGGTGGATTCGGCAAGCACGCCGGTAAAGCTCGTTTACCTTCCGCCAAGGCGAGCGACATGAAGTACTCAGGGTCTGTTGACGTTTCAGCACGACCGCGCCGGAGCCAGTTTTTGCGCGAGGCAAGGCACGAGGTGCGAAGTTTGGCTGGCCAAATGAGCCACCGAGAAACGCAGCATCGCGCTAAAACTGGCCCGGCCCTACGGGTTGCGCGGGAAATCTCGCCATGCGTCGTTGGAGGACTTGAAAAGGGAATGCCATTCCCTGCGCCCTCCGCCTCGCCTGGCGAGATTTCTCGCAGCAACGCGGCTCGCGCTGAGACGTCAACAGACCCTGGGCCTGCAGACTCTTCGAAAAACAGACTCTCCGCTGCAGGCGTCGATTGCGCGCCATCGCCAAGCCCAGGCTCTGGCGTAACCTGCTGCGTTCGTACCCGTTTGAACGACGCGCTTATCGCCCAAGTACGGAACCTGCCAACCCAGTTACCCGGCATCGATCACAGTGACCAACGGCCAGCGCTCCTGGTAGCGCTTCTGCTCGATCCGCTGACGGTAGGTCTGCTCGCTGACACGCGCCGGGTTGCGCTGCACGCGCATATCGAAGAGGTCATCCAGCCCATGTGGGGCAATGATGCGCAAAGCGCCATCGGCGTCCAGACTCACGGCAACCGAAGTGGCGAACTCGGGCCAGCTCGCCACCGCCTCATGGAGCGACTGCAACGGCTCGACGGCATGGCCGAAACATGACTCGAACCACAAGTGCACTGCCGCCTGGTTGGTCACCTCCCAGGGAAAGCGAGGAGCGAGAACACCCAGCATCGCCTGCAACTCGGTATCCGTCGCCGCAGACGACTCCAGCGGTTCGAAATAAGCCAGATCGATGTCCGCCAGGAACGACGGTTCGGTATGACCGTGCAGGTGATCCCAAACCAGATTGCGCACTGCCCCGGCGCCGATGCACCAATCGCTCAACTCCAGCTGGCGAGCCCCTTGCAACGCATCCATGAACCAGGAAGACTGCCGCATGATCGCTTCCAGCCGCTGCGTTAGCAGCCAGGTGCGACTCTGCTGCGCGGTTCGGCATAAACAATGGTTCATTGCCATGTGCTGCTTACCTATACGTCCTGGCGTGGAAGTCTTACCGGTGCAATCCCGTTTTTCTACGGCGCATTGAAAACCAACGTAGTGTATCTGCCGATCAGACGGGTAGCCGCCGATTGCGCGGAATCTCCAGCCCCAATCTCTCACGCAAGGTGCTGCCTTCGTACTGCCGACGATAGACACCGCGCGCCTGCAGGATCGGCACCACCTGTTCGGTGAAACGGCGAAATTGCTCCGGGTGACCCACGTAGATATTGAAGCCATCCAGCGCCCGCGCCTCGAACCAGCGAATCATCTCATCGGCAACGGTTTGCGCTGAACCGACGAACGCGTTGGGCCGCAGCGTGAGGCCGTTGGCGACCGCCTGGCGTAGCGTCCAGCCCTTGCTGACGGCCATGTCGGTGGCCGCCTTGGCGGCGGTGTAGAAACTGCTGCGCGCATGCTCCAGCGCCTCGACCGGGAATGGCGCATCGAGGTCGTATTGGCGGAAGTCATGCCAGCCGAAGGAGCGGCCGAACTCGGCCAGAGCTTGCTCGAAGCTGTGATCCGCTTCGTGATAGCGCCGCTCGATTTCTCGCGCCTGCTGGTCGGTGTCGCCGATGAAGATCTGCGCACCTGGGAGGATAAGCACTTCGTCCGGGTCACGACCCTGCTGCTGCGCACGACGCTTGATGTCCTGATAGAAGGCCTGCCCCTTCTCCACGCTTGGCGCGTGGGTAAACACCACATCAGCGATGCGCGCACCCAGTTCGCGGCCTTGCTGCGAATCACCGGCCTGGAAAATCACGGGCTGCCCCTGGGGCGAGCGCTGGATATTCAGCGGCCCGACCACCGAGAAATACTCACCTTTGTGGTGCGTGGCATGCAGCTTGGAGCGGTCAAGAAACTGCCCGGTCTCACGGTTGCGCGGCAGCGCATCGTCCTCGTAGGACTGCCAAAGCTTCTGCACCACCTGCACGTGCTCCAGGGCACGCCCGTAGCGAGTGTCGTAATCGTAATGCTCGTCGCGCCCGTAATTGCCGGCGGTACCGGCATCGCCACTGGTGACCACGTTCCAACCGGCGCGCCCCTTGCTGATCAAATCCAGCGAGGCCAGGCGGCGAGCCACGTTGAAGGGCTCGTTGTAGGACGTGGTCAGGGTGCCAACCAAACCGATATTACGGGTCGTCACCGCCAGAGCCGAAAGCAGCGTCAACGGCTCCAGCCGGTTGAGGTAATGGGGTGGCGAGTCAGGGGTGATGAATTGGCTGTCGACGATGAAGATCAGGTCGAACAGCGCCGCTTCGGCCTGTCGCGCCAGGTCGATGAACCAGTCGATATTGACGCTGGCATCACTTGGAATCTCGGGGTCGTGCCAGAGATTGTGCCGGCCCGGGCCACCGACGCCCATGGCCACCGCGCCCAGCTTGATCTGCCTTTTACCGCTCATATGAAAATCCGCAACGATCTACTCGTGGCAGGCATTAAATACTCATTTCTGATATTTAAAAACAGTTTAAATAATGAAATTACATAATTAGCTTAGAACCATAAAGACTTTCACAGCTGTTTATTAGAGGGATAAGGTCAGTTCCAGACCGACCCCTTTCCTGGTGGAGGCCGTCCCCACGAGCCATCCCAGGAGCGCAACGTCATGACATCCCACCATCATCTGCCAACGCTTATCGGGGCTGTATTGCCCGATAGCGCTCGGCCGCACGCTGCGCTCACCGCGACCGTGCCCTCTCTGCGCTCACGACCGCCACACGGCGAGCCCTTGGCACCCCACAAACACTCACCTTCCATCGGCCGATGAAGCCGAACCAGGAGCCATCACATGCTGATTCGTACCCTTATCGCCACCTTGTTGGGCAGCAGCCTGTTGCTGGGTGGCCAAGCTAGCGCTGCCGACCTCGAACCGCTACGCGTCGCCAATCAGAAATCCGGCATCAAGTTGCTGCTGCAGGCTGCCGGTGAACTCGACGACGTGCCCTACCGCATCGACTTCTCCGAGTTCCCTGCAGCGGCGCCACTGGGCGAAGCGCTGAATGCTGGCGCCGTAGACATCGGTGGTCTTGGCGATGCCCCTTACGTGTTCGCGCTGGGTGCCGGGGCGCCGCTCAAGGTGGTGGAAATCATCAAGCGAGATGGCCGTTACACCACCTCGATTCTGGTGCCCAAGGACTCGCCACTGAAAACCGTGGCCGATCTCAAGGGCCAGCGCATCGTCACCAACCGCGGCTCGATCGGCCACTTCCTGGTCATCCGGGCGCTGCGCGAAGCCGGTCTGAAAACCTCCGACGTGACCTTCGTCAACCTGCTGCCCACCGATGCCCGCAGCGCCCTGGAAAGCGGTGCCGCGGATGCCTGGTCGACCTGGGATCCCTACACCACCATCGCCATCACCCAGAACGGCGCACGCATCCTGCGTGACAGCGACGACCTGCTGACCAACCACTTCTACCTGGCTGCCACCCAGGACGCCGTAGACGGCAAACGCGTGCAGCTCGAGGATTTCGTCAAACGTGTCGAGCGCGCCTTCCTGTGGGCCAACGACCATCACCAGGCCTATGCAGAAGCCCAGGCTCGGGTCACCGGCCTGCCGGTCGCGGTGCACCTGGAGTCGGTCAAGGAAACCACCCACTCCCGCGCCGAGATCACCGACAAGGTGATCAGCGACCTGCAGCAGGTCTCGGACATCTATCTCGAAGAGGGCGTGCTGACCCGCGCCGTGGACGTATCCCAGGGGTTCGATCCGAGTTTCAACGCTGCCCGTGCCGAGCAGCCGGGCAAGGCGGTTGCCCAGGCGCAACCTCAGTAAATCGACAGGAGCATTTTCCATGAGCAAACGACAGATCAAACTTGGCGCGATGATTCACGGCGTCGGCCACGGATGGGGCGAGTGGCGCCATCCGAACGCCCTGGCCGATGCCAGCGTCAATTTCGGTTTCTACAAGCAGCAGGCACAGCTGGCCGAAGGCGCCAAGTTCGACTTCGCCTTCATCGCCGACAGCCTGCATATCCACGCCAAATCGAGCCCGCACTATCTCAACCGCTTCGAGCCGCTGACCGTGCTCTCGGCGCTGGCTGCGGTCACCGAGAACATTGGCCTGGTGGCGACCGTGACGGTGAGCTACACCGAGCCGTTCCAGGTCGCTCGCCAGTTCGCCTCGCTGGATCACATCAGCGGAGGGCGTGCTGGCTGGAACGTGGTCACCTCCTGGCTCTCCGGCACCGCCGACAACTTCGGCAAGGCCGAGCACCCGCCGCACGCCACGCGCTACCGCATCGCCCGGGAGCACGTGAACGTGGTCAAGGGGTTGTGGGATTCCTGGGAAGACGATGCCTTCACCCGCGACAAGCAGAGCGGCGAATTCTTCGATCCGGAAAAACTCCATGCCCTCAATCACCAGGGCGAGTTCTTCAAGGTCAAGGGCCCACTGAACATCCAGCGTTCGCGCCAGGGCCAACCACTGATCTTCCAGGCCGGCACCTCCGAGGATGGCCGCAACTTCGCCGCGCAGAACGCCGATGCGATCTTCGTCAGCCCGGAATCCTTCAGCGAGGCCCGCGCCTATTACGCGGACCTCAAGCAGCGTGCGGCCAAGGCCGGCCGCAATCCGGACGAGCTGTTCATCCTGCCGGGCATCCGCCCGATCATCGGCCGCGATGCCGAAGAGGTGGAAAGCCGTTACCAGCAGGCCGTCGAACTGGTGAGCATCGAGGATGCCATCGTCGCCCTGGGGCGCCCGTTCAATGATTACGACTTCTCCACACACGATCTCGACGCGCCCTTCCCCGACCTTGGTGACCTGGGCAGCAACAGCCAGAAAGGCGGCTCCGACCGCATCAAGCAGCAGGCCCGCGAAGAGAACCTGACCCTGCGCGAAGTCGCCCTGCACTTCTCGCGCCCACGCCGCGATTTCGTCGGCACACCGGAAGAAGTCGCCAACACCCTGCAGGACTGGTTCGAAGACGGCGCCGCCGACGGTTTCATCGTCAACTCGCTGCTGCCTGACGGCCTGGCCTATTTCACCGAGCACGTGGTGCCGCTGCTGCAAACCCGCGGCCTGCTGCGCCGTGAATACGAGGGCAATACCCTGCGTGACAACTTCGGCCTGGCCGTACCCACCAACCGCAACACGCTGCAACGCGCACAAGGAGAAGTGGCATGAGCGATTCCCTGAACGATCTGCTGGCCGAACTGCACGCCGAGCGCGAGCGCACCTGGGCCCCCGAGGCGCTGAAGGTCAATATCGAGCAACGCCAGAAGTTGGTGGACGAGGCGCGTCACGACGCCTTCATCAAGGTCGGCGACAACGTCGCCTCCTTCGAACTGGAGAACGTCGACGGCAGCACCCTGAGCCTCGAAAGCCTGGTCGCCGACGGCCCGGCGGTGCTGGTGTTCTTTCGCTTCGCCGGCTGCCCGGCCTGCAATATCGCCATCCCCCATTACCAACGCCATCTGCAGCCGGCCTTGCAGCAGCGCGGGGTACCGCTGGTGGCCGTCAGCCCGCAGGTGCCGGAGCGCCTGGTGGAGATCCGCGACAGGCATCGGTTGACCCTGCAGGTCGCCAGCGATCGGGACAACGCCCTGGCTCGGCGCTTCGGCATTCTCTACGAATTCGACGAGCCGTCGCGCCAGGCCGCACTCAGCAAGGGCCCGGGCATCGGCGCCGTGACCGGTACCGGCACCTGGGAGCTGCCGCAACCGACCGTGGTGGTGATCGGCAGCGACCACCGCGTGCACTTCGCCGAGGTCAGCCCGGACTGGCTGGTGCGCAGCGAAGCGCAACCGATCATCGATGCGGTGGATGAGGTGCTTGGGGTCACCGACAAGGTGGCGAGAAGCGCCTGATGTAGTTCGTCCCGGTCCACCCTACAAAAGCCGAAGCCGCCCTACAACACGACTCTTTCTCTCTAAAAAGGATGCGGCCCATGCACGCGCCAGGATTCGTTCGTCCCGAAAAACGCCTGCCTTATGCCCTGTCGCTACTCTGCCTGGCGTTACCGGGGGCGACCTGGGCCGCGGAAAAGGACACGGCCCTCGGTACGGTTTCGGTGATATCCACCGGCAACCGCAGCAATACCCTGACCGTGGCCGACAGCCCCTCGCCGATCGACATCATCAGCGGCGAGCAGATTCGCAAGACCGGCAAGGCCAGCCTGCGTGAGGCCCTGGGTCGCATCGTGCCGTCATTCAGCGCGCCCGCCCAGGCCGGTGGCGGCACCTCTTCCTCGGTACGCCCGGTGTCGATCCGTGGCTTGAGTGGCGATCACCTGCTGGTACTGGTCAACGGCAAGCGTCGCCACAACACGGCGGTCTACAACAACTTCGCGCGTATCGCCAGCGGCAGCGTGCCGGTGGATCTCGACCTGGTCCCCACCTCGGCCATCGAGCGCATCGAACTGCTGCGCGACGGCGCCTCGGCGCAGTACGGCTCGGACGCCATCGCCGGAGTACTGAACATCATCCTCAAGAGTCAGGACAATGGCGGCAGCGCCAGCGTGACCAGCGGCCAGCAGGAAGACAAACCCGGCGACCTGACCCAGACCGGACTCAATGGCGGCTTCGCGCTTGGCGACAACGGCGGCTTCTTCAACAGTTCGCTGGATATCCGCCTGCAGGGCCCCTCCTATGCGGCCGGCGATGCCCAGGGCGCCTGGTACTACCCGGTGCAAGGCGGTCAGTCGGTGCCGTTCGGCACCCCCGGCGCACAGCCTGACCCACGCGAGGGCTCGGTGGATCGGCTGCTGGAAAAGGGATATGGCCGGTCCAACCGCGACAAGGTCTACAACCTCTCCTACAACGCCGAACTGCCGCTGCGCGACGATCTGACGCTGTACTCGTTCGCCACCTACAGCGACCGGGAAATCGTCGACACCCGTGGCAGCTTCCGCGCCACCAGCCTGGCGTCGATACCCGAGATCTATCCGGATGGATTTCATGCCCAGCGCCTGATCGACGAGCGCGACTTCCAGGTGGCATTTGGCGGCAAGGGCGACCTGGCCGGCTGGGCCTATGACCTGAGCACCACCTACGGCAAGGACGACGTACGCCTGGGGGCACAGAACACGCTGAATGCCTCCCTGGGGCCGGCAAGCAAGACCTCGTTCTACCTGGGCGCGCTGGAGTTCGAACAATGGACCAGCAACCTCGATATCACCCGGCCTTTCGAAATCGGCCTGCCGAAACCGCTGCAACTGTCGGCCGGCATCGAGCATCGCTGGGAAAAATACCTGCAGACCGAAGGCGAACCCGACTCGTACCGCGACGGCGGCTATGTCTACCCGGTTGGCCACCCACGTGCCGGGCAACGACCCAGCGCCGGCCTGCAGTCGTTCACCGGCACGTCGGTGGCCGATGCCGGCTCGCTGGACCGTGACAGCTACGCCGTCTACCTCGACGCCGGCAGCAACCTGACCGAGCGCTGGTACACCAGCGCCGCCGTGCGCTTCGAGCACTACGACGACAGTTCCGGCAACACCGCCAGCGGCAAGCTCTCGACCCGTTACGAGCTGGCCCCGGGATTGGCCTTGCGCGGTACCTTCAACACCGGTTTTCGCGCGCCCTCGCTGGCTCAGCAGACCTTTTCCGTCACCCAGAACACCGCCGTGCGGCTGCCGGACGGCAGCTATCAGTTGCTGCTGGCGCGCTACCTGCCACCTGGCAGCACCGCGGCCCAGGCATTGGGTGGCCAGGATCTGGAACCGGAAAAATCGACCAATTTCAGCGTGGGCATCTCCTGGGAACCGACGCGCAACGCGCGCATCACGCTCGACGCCTACCGCATCGAGATCAAGGACCGCATCGTCAAGAGCGAGATCATCCGCGACAGCGGCTCTTCCACGGTGATCCGCGACACCCTCGCTTCGCTCGGCATCAACGACCTGTACTCGGCGCAATACAACATGAACGGCGTCGACACTCGCACCGACGGCGTCGATCTGGTCAGCGAAATGAACAGCGATTACGGGCGCTTCGGCCAGGTGCGCTGGTCGGCGCTGTACAGCTACAACCACACGACCATTCGCGACATCAAGCAGAACGGCACGGTCAGCAATCTGCTCGGCAGCGACTACGTGATCTTCGGCCACCAGGCACAGACCGATCTGACCCGCGGAACGCCACGCGACAAACTGGTTTTCGGCAGCAATTGGCGCATTGGCGACTTCATCACCGATGTGCAACTGACCCGCTACGGCACGTACACCGAAGCGGGCATCAGTGCAGCAGCCGACCGCGAGTTCGGCGCCCGCTGGATCACCGACCTCGACCTGACCTACCTGGTCAACGACAACCTCTCCGCCTCCATCGGCGCCAACAACCTGTTCGGCATACGCCCGGACAAGCAGGCCGCCAACCCCAGCGTCACCGGGCTGGGCGCAGCGAACCCGAGCGAAATCAACAACCCTGATGAATACGGCGGCTTCAGCCCCTACGGGCTAAACGGCGCGTTCTATTACGCGCGCCTTTCCTACGACTGGTAACGACAAGAGGACAGCCCCATGCCCGCAGAGAACGTCGTCGCGCTCACCGAAACCCTCGTGGTCACGCCACTGGAGCCCACCGTGGGCGCCGAGATAAGCGGCATCGACCTGAGCAAGCCACTCAACGCGCGACAGCGTGACGAGATTCACGGGCTGCTGCTGCGCCACAAGGTGATTTTCTTCCGCGACCAGCACATCAGCAGCGAACAGCAGATCGCCTTCGCCAGCCAGTTCGGCGAGCTGTACGTGCACCCCACCACCAGCCAGGAAGACCGCAACAAACCCCAGGCCCACCTGATTCTCGCCAGCCAGGCCAAGGAGGCTTACGGCGATGCACGCAAGGGGCGCTGGCACACCGATACCAGCTGGATGCTCAAGCCAACCTGGGGCGCGGTGCTGCGTGCGGTAGCGCTGCCGGAGCTGGGTGGCGACACCGTGTGGGCAGATGCCGGCCTGGTCTATCGAGGCCTTTCGGATGAACTGAAAGCGCGTATAGACAACCTCTACGTCACCCACAATTTCAAATCGTCGCTGGACAGGGTCGGCTACAGCTACCCGATCCTCGCCCATCCGCTGGTGCGCACCCATCCGCAAACCGGCGAGGACGCACTGTTCATCAACTTCTCGATGTCGCCACAGGTGATCGGCTGGTCCGTCGAGGAAAGCCGCGCACTGGTCGCCGAGCTGCTCAGGGAAGTCGGCAATCCGGAATATCAGGTGCGCTTCAAATGGACGCCAGGCACCGTGGCGTTCTGGGACAACCGCGCGCTGCTGCATTACCCGGTCTACAACTACGGCGACTTCGACCGGGTGATGGAACGGGTGCTGATCGCCGACGACGACATCCCCCACCGCGTGCGCGCGCAGGTAGCCGGTTGATGGCCCGGCAACTGCACCTGGCGCTGTTCGTCAGCCATGCCGGCAGCCACCTTGCGGGCTGGCGCCTGCCCGAAGCGGAAGTCGGCAATGCGCTGGACATCCGCTATTACCAGCGCCTGGCCGAACAGGCCGAAGCCGCCAAACTGGACATGCTGTTCGTGGCCGACAAGCTGGCCCTGGACGACATCCATGGCGGCTCCTTCGATGCCGCCGTGACCTGGCGACCGAGCGGTTCGCCCGAGCCCCTGGCGCTGCTCTCGGCGCTCAGCGTGCTGACATCGCACATCGGCCTCGGTGCGACCATTTCCACCAGCTATCACCAGCCGTTCCATGTCGCCCGTCAGTTCGCCACGCTGGATCATTTCAGCGGCGGCCGCGCGGCCTGGAATGCGGTGACCTCGGTGAACGATGGCGAGGCCCGCAACTTCGGTCTGGATGAGCATCTCGGCCACGCCGAGCGCTACACCAAGGCCAGCGAGTTTCTCGATGTGGTGCGCACCCTCTGGGACACCTGGGAAAACGATGCGCTGCTGGTCGACAAGGCCAGTGGCCGCTATGCCGATGCCAGCAAGCTGCATTACGCCAACCACCAGGGTGACTGGTTCAAGGTACGCGGCCCGCTCAATCTGCCGCGCCCGCCCCAGGGGCACCCGGTGCTGATCCAGGCCGGCGTGTCGCCGGCCTTTCAGTCGCTGGCGGCACGCAACGCCGAGGTGGTCTTCCCGGTGCAGTCGACGCTGGAAAAGGCCAGAGCGTTCTACCGCGAATTCAAGGAGCAGGTGGTCGCCGCCGGCCGCCAGCCCGATGACGTCAAGGTGCTGCCCGGCCTCTACCCGATCATCGCCGACAGCGATGAACAGGCCCACGCCCTGGCCGCCGAGCTGGACGAGCAGATCCTGCCCATCGCCGGCCTGGCATTCATGTCGGCGAGCATGAACTACGACCTGGCGAGGCATGACCCCAAGGCGCCGGTACCGGATATCCGCGAGCACATCCGCGGCAGCAAGGGGCGCTTCGACGTGGTGATCGGCAACGCCATCGAAGCCGGCTGGACGCTCGAACAGTTGGGCCGCTGGTACGCATCGAGCCTGGCGTTCGCCAAGTTCATCGGTTCACCGCAGACGGTCGCCGAGCAGATCCAGCAGTGGTTCGAACTGGAGGCTGCGGACGGTTTCGTGGTGATGCCGCCCTACATGCCAGGCGGCGCCGAGCGCTTTCTCGATCAGGTGGTGCCCGAGCTGCAGCGGCGTGGAATCTTCCGTATCGACTACCAGGGCAGCACCCTGCGCGAGCACCTCGGATTGCGCACCCCGGTTAATAGATTTAGAAAATAACATAAGCATATTTTTATACGTTCTTTGCATATTCAAAAAGCCTTTCCTAGTATCCGTCCATTGCCTTGACGTGCATCCAGAGGCCGCGCCAATCAACGCGGCACCCACCGAACAGACAGGAGTTCCCCGCAATGAGTCTCGAATTTATCGGCCTGATCGGCCCGCAGGAAGGCAGTGAATCGCAAGCGGCCCGTGGCCCCGCCGTCGACATCGAGTTCATCAAGGCATTCGCCCAGGCTCAGGAGTACGGTGGCTTCGACAAGGCGCTGCTGGCGGTCAACACCAGCGCGGCGGATTCGATGATTCTGGCCAGCTATGTCGCCGCCGTGACCGACAAGCTCGGCCTGCTGGTCGCGCACCGCCCGGGCTTCCAGGCGCCAACCTTCGCCGCCCGGCAGTTCGCCACCCTCGACCACCTCAGCCGTGGCCGTGCCTCGATCAACGTGATCACCGGTGGCGACAGCGGTGACCTGCAGCGCGATGGTGACTTCCTCGACAAGGACGCCCGCTATGCGCGCACCGAGGAGTATCTGGATATCTTGCGCAAGGTCTGGACGAGCACCGAGCCCTTCGATCATCAGGGCGAGCACTACCGTATCGAAGACAATCTGACGCTGGTCAAGCCGGTCCAGAAGCCTCACGTCCCGGTCTACTTTTCCGGCGCATCCGACGCTGCGGTGGAAGTCGCCGCCAAGCACGCCGACGTGTACATGATGTGGGGCGAGCCACTGGAACAGGTCCGCGAGCGCATCGCCAAGGTGCGCAAGGCCGCGGCCAAATACGGCCGCGAAAAGCATATCCGCTTCAGCCTGTCGCTACGGCCGATCCTCGGTGCCACCGAAGATGAAGCCTGGGCCCGCGCCGAGCGCATCCTGGCAGATGCCCGTGAACTGATTCATCTGCGCCAGGGCAAACGTCGCGACAAGAACTTCGGCACCAGCAACTCGGGCTCTTCACGGCTGGTCGAGCTGGCGAGCCAACGCAAGGTGCACGACAAGCGCCTGTGGACCGAGATCGCCGCCCTGAGCGGCGGCGCCGGCAACTCCACCTCGCTGGTGGGCACACCGGATCAGGTCGCCGATGCCGCACTGGACTACTACAACGCGGGCATCACCACCTTTCTGTTCCGTGGCTTCGAGCAACTGCGCGATGCGGCGGAATACGGCCAGGATCTGCTGCCACGCATTCGCGCCCTGGTCGAGCAGCAAGGCAGTGCGAAGAAAGTCCAGAACGCCTGAGCAGGAATCACCACGATGCCGCCAAGCAGACGCGACACCCTGGGGATGCTCACTGGAGGTGCCGCCCTGCTGGCGGCACAGTCGGCACTGGGCTCCGAGCACTCGCCACTCAAAGAAAGCCCACGCCGCGTGAAAGAATCATCGACTCCCCGGCAAGCGCCGAAAACCTACAACCTTTTGGAGCTGGAAGCGCTCGCATCAGAGGTCATTCCTCGCCCGGCCTTCGATTACATCGCACGTGGCGCCGGTGACGAGCAGACCTTGCGGGAGAACCGTACGGCATTTTCCCGAGCCTTCCTCGACCAGCGCATCCTGACCGGCAAGACGGTCAAGAGCCTGGAGACGAAAATCCTCGGCAGCCCACTACGTGCACCTGTCGTAGTGTCCGCGATGGCAGCGCACGGTCTGGCGCACCCATCGGCAGAATCCGGCACGGCAAAAGGCGCCGCTGCCTACGGAACACTGCTGGGTGTCAGCACCGTCTCGACCCAGAACCTCGAGCAAGTTGCTTCGGCCAGCAACGGTGACAAGTGGTTCCAGTGCTACCTGACGCGCGACAGCGGCTTCAACCGCGAACTGCTGCAGCGCGCGCACGCGGCGGGTTACAAAGCCATCGTCCTGACTGCAGACGTGACGGTCGGCGGTAACCGCGAGCAGGACCGGCGCAATAACCTGCGCATGCCAACCCCCGGCAACTTTCTAGATACCAGTAATCGACCTCGTAAGATCGAGTTCGCGTTCGACAGCAGTATTGGCCTGGACAGCCTGGATTTCGTGCGCGAGCACAGTGGTGGTCTGCCGTTGATCGTCAAGGGCGTGACCACTGCGCTGGATGCGCGAGCGCTGCTGCAACACGGTGTCGATGCCATCCAGGTTTCCAACCACGGCGGCCGCCAACTGGACGGCTCTCCGGCAGCATTCGACTCATTGCAACGAGTGGCCGCCGAGGTAAAGGGTCGCGTCCCGCTCATCTTCGACAGCGGCATCCGGCGCGGCCTCGATGTGTTCAAGGCCATCGCCGCCGGCGCTGATCTGGTCGCAGTCGGTCGTCCCGTGCTCTACGGCCTGGCCCTCAATGGCTCGCAAGGGGTGCAGTGGGTGCTCGAACAGCTCGAGCAGGAACTGCGCATCGTCATGCAACTTTCCGGCGCTGCCACGGTTGCCGACATCCGCACCACGCCTTTGCTGCACAAGCCGTTCTTCGACGCATGAAGCGCAGCGCTGAGCGACTGCGCCAGCGCTATGCACCGTGGCAACCCTCACTCGCGACTGGCATGACCAGGGGATAACAGCATGACTCAACGACAACTGCATTTCGGCGCCATTCTCACGGGCGTTGGCACCAGCCAGCAGGAATGGCTGAACCCGGAAATTCCCGGCAACGCCAGCATCGACATCGACTGGTACAAGCAGCAGGCACGCGCTACCGAGGCGGCCAGGTTCGATTTCGTGTTCATCGTCGACAGCCCCTACATCACGCCGGAATCGGCACCGCACTTTCTCAATCGCCTGGAGCCGCTGACGCTGCTCTCCGCCCTGGCCGGCGCCACCGAGCGGATCGGCCTGGTGGCCACGCTGACCACCTCCTACACCGAACCCTTCAACGTTGCGCGCCAGTTCGCCTCGCTGGACCAGATCAGCCATGGCCGCGCCGGCTGGAACGTGGTGACCACCGGCCTGGAGGGTGCGGCGGGCAACTTTGGCCGCGAGCAGCATATCGACCACGGCGAGCGTTACCGGCGTGCCCACGAGCACGTTGCGGTAGTACAGGGTTTGTGGGACTCATACGAAGACGATGCCTTCCCACGCGACAAGGCCAGCAGGCGCTTTCTCGACCCGGCCAAACAGCACCGCCTGGATCATCAAGGCGAGTTCTTTTCGGTTACCGGCCCACTGAACATCTCCCGCTCCCCTCAGGGGCAGCCGGTGATCTTCCAGGCGGGCGTGTCCGAATCCGGCCGCGGCCTGGCTGCCGCCATCGCCGAAGGCATCTTTGCTGGCGTGGACAACTTCGAGGATGCCCTCGAGTACTATGCGGACATCAAGCGGCGTACCGCCGAAGCCGGACGCAACCCCGATCATGTGCTGCTGTTCCCGGGTATCGAGCCGATCATCGCCGACACCGATGAGCAGGCCCAGGCCATCGAGCGTGAGCGCAAGGGCGAGCTGGACCTGCACAAGGCCCTGGTGCAACTGGGCCGCCCGTTCAACTACCACGATTTCAGCCAATACGAGCTGGACGCGCCCTTCCCCGATCTCGGCGACCTGGGCAGCAATGGCTATCGCGGCCACGCCGAACGCATCAAGCGGGTGGCCCGTGAACAGCACCTGACGCTGCGCCAGACCGCGCTGCGCTTCGGCCAGCCCTACTCCAGCTTCGTCGGTTCGCCGCTCACGGTGGCCAACGAAATAGAGCGCTGGTTCCGCGAAGGCGCCGTGGACGGTTTCAACATCCATGTTGGCGCCCCCAGCGAATTCGCCCGTTTCACCGACGAAGTACTGCCTATCCTGCGTGAGCGCGGTCTGTTCCGTGCCGATTACACGGCGCGCACGCTGCGTGGTCATCTCGGACTACCGGTACCCGGCAACCGCCATACCGCCAAGGACGCCAGCATCCAGCAGGCGCCGCGAGCGCAGGCCGTACCGGCCTGACAGCACGCCTTGGTCGACACGCTCCAGGCGCTGCTGTGGGCGTGTCGACAAGGCCTTCATCGGCCTCGCGCAGCCCCACACTGCGATTCGATCACCTGCAACTCGATGGCGCTCTTCGAGGCTATTACCGTGCGCGCGAATTAATTCCTGGCGCTATTTCTGAACCAGGACCAGTGCACATATAAAATTCAAAATAAACATAACTATCCATAATAGTAATTAATTAAAAGAATAATATGTTTAGACCAAAACAGTATTTATCAAGCCTGTTTAATTTCCGTAGATTTTAACCATTCCGACCCCTCACCCGGTGGAGGCTATCGACACGCATGACGTGACGACGAAGTCGGATAGTAACGTTGTACGCTCCGCTTCCCGTTATTGCTCTGCGTTCGATATAAGGCGAGACGTTGAATGATCAACGCCCGCATAACCTGATCGAGCCTGAGACCCACCGAAATGACCCGTCGCGAGATATTCCCGCCCGTTCACAGCATCCGCTCACTGCCCCACGACAATAACCGCCTGCTGTCCACCGAAGTGCCCAGGCTGTCCGATCCACACGCCGAGCGCCTGCACCGCAAACAGCGCCTCGCGGCCTCGTACCGGCTGTTCGCCGAGCTGGGTTTCGAAGTGGGAGTGGCCGGGCATTTCACGGCCCGCGACCCGATCGAAACCGACCATTACTGGATCAACCCACTGGGCGTACCGTTCTCGCAGATTCGTGTTTCCGACCTGCTGCGGGTCGATGGCGCAGGCCAGGTGGTAGAGGGTGACGGCCTGCTCAACACCAGCGCGCTGGATCTGCACTACGAGCTGCAGCGGGCGCGCCCCGAGGTGGTCGGCATCGCCCACCTGCATGGCTTTCATAGCCGCGTCTGGTCATCGTTCGGACGCCTGTTCGAGCCGATCACCGCCGAGTCTTCGGCGTTCATCGATGATCAGGTGATCTTCGCACGCAATGCCCTGCGCAGTGCCGATGGAGCGCTGGAGCAGGATCGCCAGATCGTCACCCGGTCATTCGTCGAGCACTTCGCCGCGAATAACCTGCTGGTGTGGCAGAACCATGGCCTGTGGGCCACCGGCGAAACCGTCGAGAGCGCCGCGTGGCGCTTCATCCAGGCCGATGACAGCGCCCGGGCACACCTGCTGGCCTATGCCGCCGGGCAGCCGGTGGTGCCAGAAATAGACCCTGCCGACCGTGCCCCCAAGGCACGCCGCGAGTTCTTCGCCTGGGTGAACTTCCTGCCGCTATGGGATCGCATCATCCGCCAGCAACCAGACCTTCTGGACTGAGCGAGAGCCAGCACATGCCTACCATCAACCGTCGCTCCCTGCTGCGCAATGGCGCCATTCTGGCTGCCGGCGGGCTGCTACCCGGCTGGGCTGCAGCCGATGACAGCCAGCCGCTGCGGGTCTGGCGCTACAAGGGCACCATCGCCTATTTCCTCGACGATGCCGGCCAGGCACAGGCGCCCTACCCTCTGGAGTGGGTCGATATCGCCGGTGGCAACCTGGTGCTCGAAGCACTGACCAGCAACAGCCTCGACTACGCCTTCATGAGCGAAATCCCGCCGATCTTCGCCAGCATCGCCAAGGCTCCGCTGGCCCTGATCGCCAGCTACAGCGGCGACAACAACAAGACCGGCATCGTGGTGAAGAAGAACAGCGGCATTGCCCAGGTCAGTGACCTGCGTGGCAAACGTATCAGCTACGTGCGTGCCACCAACACGCACTATCTGGTACTCAACATGCTGCGCCAGAACGGCCTAGCGCTGTCCGATGTACAGGCCATCCCGCTACCGGCCCAGGACGGCCTGAGTGCCTTCCAGAACGGCCATATCGATGCACTGGTGACCGGTGGCATCAGCGCGATTCATGCCGAGGCCAACCTCGACGGCGTATTGCTGCAAAGCGCCGAGGGCTATTACTCGGGCAACTACCTGATCTCCACGACCCGAACCGCCTTGGCCAAACCCGGTAAACGGGCAGCCATCGGTGATTTTCTGCTGCGTGAAAAAGCCGCCTGGGACTGGATCGAAAGCCACCCCGAACAGTGGGCATTGCGCAGTGAAACGCTCACCGGCATTCCCCGGGAGCTCTATTTGCAGCAATTCGAACAACGCAGCCAGCCGGCGCGAATAAGGCCTGTGGAAGATGCCGCCATAGAGGCCCAGCAGCAAGTTGCCGATGTGTTCTACGAGAGCGGCCTCATACGTCAGAAAGTCGATGTCCGCCCACTGTGGGACAAACAGTTCAGCGAACTATTGAGCGGCTGAACATGAATAACGAACCCTACTCAACAGCATGAAAGAGCACCTGTTCTAACGATACCGAGCCACCCATCAGACACAACTGCCCATTCATTGAACGGCAACGCGTCAACGTTGCCGCGACGGCAGCCCTGCTGCCTGCAAACAGCAACTAACAGTGCGCCAGCACGTGCACCAGAACTATCAGGCAAGACCCTCAGGGCAAACCCGGGATTGTCTCCATCAGGACGAAACACGCCGTGCAGCGGAAAGCACGAATACCGGGCTCCCAGATGCCTGAACAATTATCGAGAATGAGGGGCAAATGGATGAAATCCACATTGAATTACCCTGTGCTGTCATTGGCGCCTGCCCTGCTGGCCGGCTATCTGATCAGCCCGATCGCTGCCGTCGCCGCACAGACCGACGACAAGCTGGACACCGTGATCGTCACCGGATCACGCGGTAGCGAAGCACGCACGGTGACCACCAGCCCATCGCCGATCGACGTGATCGACAGCACGCAGCTGGAAAAGACCGGCGAAACCAACCTGAAGACCGCCCTGCAGAAAGCCTTGCCGTCGTATCAGGTGCGCTCGGTACGCAGCAACTCCAACGACTCCGTGCACCGTCCCGCCAAGCTGCGCGGCCTGGGTGCGGCCGATGTGCTGGTGCTGGTCAACGGCAAGCGCCGCCACACCAGTTCATCGGTACACCTGGGCGGCCTGGAGTCCAACGGCGCGACCTCGGTGGACCTGGAGCTGATTCCGGTCAGCGCCATTCACCACGTCGAAGTGCTGCGCGATGGCGCTGCGGCGCAATACGGATCGGACGCGGTTGCCGGGGTGATCAACATCATCCTCAAGGAGACCGACCACGGCGGCTCTGCCAGTGCCTACTGGGGCGAGTACTTCGAGGGCGATGGCGAGAACCTCAAGCTGGCTGCCAACAAGGGCTTCGCCCTGCCCAACGACGGCTTCATCAACCTGGCCATCGACGGGCGCTCGGAGCAAACGTCAGTCAAGTCGCTGGACGCCACCGGCGCCTTCTACCACCCGGTCAATGGCCAGCCGGACCCACGCGAAGCCACCGTCAGCCGCAAGGTCTCGAAGAACGGCAAGCCCAAGGTCAAGGGCTTCAACGGCTCCTACAACCTGGAGCTGCCGGTCAACGACGAGGTGTCGCTGTACTCCTTCTCCACCTATACCGAACGCGACTCAAGGGTCGGCCAGAATTTCAGGCGGCCCAACTCGACCAACATCATCGAGTCCATCTACCCCGACGGCACCGCCCCCTTCGTGACCTTCGAGGAAACCGACTGGCAGGTCGCGGGTGGCGTGAAGGGGCTGGCCGCCGGTTGGGACTGGGATCTGAGCACCACCTACGGGCGCAACGAGATCGACCACGGCTCGCGCGAGAGCCTCAATGCATCCCTCGGCCCGTCCAGCCCGACGAGTTTCTGGACCTACACCTCGGAATCCGAACAGTGGACCACCAACCTCGACTTCTCCCGCGCCTTCGAGGTCGGCCTGAGCAAGCCCCTGCAATTTTCCTGGGGTGCGGAATACCGCGAGGATGGCTTCAAGACCATTTCCGGTGACCCAGCCTCCTACGCGGCGGGTACCTATCAGTACCCGGTGGGCAACCCGCTCAACCCAAGCACCGGCTCGATCGGTGCCCAGGGTGCGATCACCCTGCTCCCGGAAGACGAAGCGGACGTGCAGCGCAGCAACTACGCCGGCTACGTGGACGTCGGTTTCTACCCGACCGAGAAGCTTTACGTCGGCCTGGCCGGGCGCTACGAGGAATACGATGACGCCGCGGGCGACACCACCAGCGGCAAGCTCTCGCTGCGCTACGAATTCACCCCTGACTTCGCCCTGCGCGGCACCATCAACAATGGCTTCCGCGCCCCGTCGCTGTCGCAGACCTCGTTTGCACGCAGCCAGAACGCCTACACCAGCGTCGGCGGCCAGGCGGTCTACGCGCAAACCAAGACGGCTGCCGTCGACAGCGAACTGGCGCGCGCCCTGGGCGCTACCGACCTGAAGCCGGAGAAGTCCACCAACATCAGTGTCGGCTTCACCTGGAAACCGGTTCAGGCCGCCAACGTGACGCTCGACGTCTATCAGGTGGAGGTCAAGGATCGCATCAGCGGCAGTACCTATTTCTCCGGCAGCGCGGTGAACGCCCTGCTGGCGAACCTCGGCTATGCACCGGGCTACCGCGTGCAGTACTTCACCAATGCCGCCGACACCACCACCACGGGGCTGGATCTGGTCGCCGATTACCGTTCCGACTTCGGCCGCTACGGCCAGGTCAAATGGAGCCTGGGCTACAACTACAACAAGACCGAGATCGACAAGCTGGCCTCCACACCGGGCGTGCTGGCGGCCATCGGCGTCAACCAGCCGCTGGTCGATCACGTTTCTCAGGGCTACCTGACCGACTCCTACCCACGCAGCAAACTGATCCTCGGCAGCGACTGGCGGATCGGCGATTTCAGCGCCGCGCTAACCCTCACCCGTCACGACAAGGTGACCGAGCGCGATACCGGCGGCCCGCAGTTCGACCAGACCTACGGCGCCAAGTGGATCACCGATGTGGAGTTCGGTTACGACCTCAGCGACAACCTCAATGTCGTGCTGGGCGCCAGCAACCTGTTCGACGTCAAACCGGACGAGCACAAGTACCCAAGCGGCAACACCAACGGCTTCCCGCCCTACGCCAACGCGCCCTTCGATGACAACGGCGCCTACTGGTACACCCGCGTCGCCTACAACTTCTGACCCTTCGAACGCCTCCGGCAGCGCCGCAGGCCAACCCGTGGAAAACGCCATGAGCACAGCAGACAAGAAAATCATTCTCGGGGCCTTCGTACCCGGGGTATTGACCGGTTCGGCCTGGCGCCTGCCGGAAGCGCCGAAAGACACCTTTCTGGACTTCGACCATTACCGCTACATCGCCGAGAAGCTGGAAGCCGGGCGCTTTCATGCGCTGTTCTTCAACGACGGCGTCAAGGTCGACCTCGATCCGGGCCTGGAGAAAGGCGCCAACAGCGTGCGCTGGGATCCGTTGATCCTGGCCCCGGCACTGGCCCTGGTCACCAGGCATATCGGCCTGATCACCACCGGCAGCACCACCTACAACGAGCCCTACAACCTGGCACGCAAATACGCGTCGCTGGATCACATCAGCAAGGGTCGAGCGGGCTGGAACCTGGTGACATCGCTGGGCGGTGGCGAGAACTTCAATCGCGCCGAGCACAGCCAGCACAGTGATCGTCACGAGCGCGCCGAAGAGTTCTTCGACGTGATCAGCGGCCTGTGGGACAGCTGGGGGGATGGTGCCTTCGTGCAGGACAAGGCATCCGGCACCTGGCTGGATCTCGACAAACTGCATGTGCTCGACCATCAGGGCAAGCACTTCCAGGTCAAGGGGCCGCTCAACGTGGCCAGGCCGATCCAGGGTCACCCGGTGATCGCCCAGGCGGGCTCCTCGGAGGCTGGCATCCGCCTCGGTGCTCGGGTTGGCGAACTGATCTTCACGGCGCAGCAGACGGTCGAGGAAAGCCTGGCGTTCTACCGCACCATCAAGGATCAGGCGGCAACCGAGTTCGGTCGCTCGGCCGAGCAACTCATCGTGCTGCCAGGCATTTCGCCGGTGGTCGGCAAGACGCTGGCCGAGGCCGAAGCCAAGTACGAGCGCCTGCAGGAGTTGCTCGACCCGAAATCCTTCCTGAGTCGCATCTCGCGTTTCGCCAGCCTGGATTACGACCTCTCCGAACTGCCCTTCGATGAGGTGGTGCCCCTGCCGCCCGAGCAGTTCAGCACCGACAGCCACCCCAGCCGGCAGAAGCTGGTCTACGACCTGATCCGCCGCGAACGGCCCACGGTCCGGCAACTGTTCAACAAACTCACCGCAGGCGGCCACCGCGTACTGATCGGCACCCCGCAGAGCATCGCCGACGACCTGCAGCACTGGTTCGACAGTGGCGCCGCCGACGGTTTCAACGTGATGTTCTCCGGCCTGCACGCCGGCATCGACGATTTCGTCGACGGGGTCGTGCCCGAGCTGCAGCGCCGCGGCCTGTTCCAGCGTGAATACGCCGGCACCACCCTGCGCGAAAACCTCGGCTTGCCCTATCGGCAGAACCGCCACCGCTGACCTGACTGGAGACCTCCATGACACGCCGCCCTCTCTTCTGGACGACGACCCTGGCATTGGCCATCGGCCTGGCTGGCTGCGGCGACCCGGCGCCGCCGAGCGACACCCGCTCGACGGCCAAGGCACCGGCACACGGCGGGATACTCAAGGTCGCCTTCGACGGTGACCCGCTGTGCATCGACCCGCACCAGGCCGGCAACAACACGGCGCTCAATGTGGGTCGGCAACTGACCGACTCGCTCACCGATCAGGATCCGCAATCCAGCGAGATCGTGCCCTGGCTGGCCGAGCGCTGGGAAATCAGCGAAGACTCGCGGCGGTTCACCTTCCACCTGCGCGAGGGGGTGACCTTCAGTGACGGCACACCGCTCGACGCCGCCGCGGTCAAGGCCAACTTCGAGGCGATCATCGGCCTCGGCGCCCTGGCCACCCTCGGCGGTACCTATCTGTCCGGGCTGGAAAGCATCGAAGTACCCGAGCCGTTGACCCTGGTGGTCAGTTTCAAGCAGCCCAACGCCCAGTTCCTGCAGGCCACCTCGACCATGAGTCTGGGCCTGTTCGCCACCAGCACGCTGCAACGCTCCAGCGAGGAACGCTGCCAGGGTGCTCTGGTCGGCTCGGGCCCTTTCGTACTGGACAGCTTTACCCATAACCAGAGCGTGAAGCTTTCACACCGCGCCGATTACACCTGGCCATCATCCCTGGCAGGCCATCAGGGTCGTGCCTGGCTCGATGGCATCGAGTTCGTGATCATTCCGGAGTCGGGGGTGCGCCTGGGCAGCCTGCTGTCACGGCAGATCGACGTGAATACCGGTGTGGCGGTGCAGGACGAAGGCATTCTCGAGGCGCAGGGCATCCCGTTCATCGCTCGTCCCAACCCGGGCATCGTCTTCAACCTGGCGCCGAACGAATCCCGCGAACTGCTCAAGGAAACCGCCGTTCGCCAGGCCCTCAACAAGGCCATCGACCGCAGCGAACTGCAGGGCATCATCTCCCGCTATCAGAAGCCCGCGACTTCGGCTCTGGCCAGCAGCACGCCGCTGTATCACGACCTGTCCGGGGCGCTGCAGCACGACGCGCAAGGCGCCGCACGGCTGCTCGACGAGGCCGGCTGGCAACTCGGCGCCGATGGTATCCGAGCACGGGATGGCCAGCGGCTGTCGTTCCGGGTCGATTACTGGCAGGCCTCGACGCCGGTGTTGGAACTGATCCAGCAGCAACTGCGCCAGGCCGGTATCGAGCTGCGCCTGAACAAGACCACCATCAGTCAGACCAGCGCGCTGCAAAGCGAAGGCGACTACGACCTGTGGTTCTTCAACCTCACCCGTGCCGACCCCGACGTACTGCGCACGGTGTTCTTCGCCTCCGGGCGCAACGTCAACAAGCGTCCGTTTTCAGAGGTCGACGAAGTGCTGCAGGCGTCGGCCTCGGTGCTCGATGCGGGGCAGCGCCGCCAGCTGATCCAGCGCGCCAGTCAGTTGCTCGTCGAGCAGGGCCACATCCTGCCGCTGTACGAATCGGCCACGGTGACGGCATTCGGCAACCATGTTCACGGCCTGCATTACGAGGCCTCCACCCGCCTGCAATTCTTCGATACCTGGCTGGAACCACGATGATCGCGAGCACTTTCTGGAACCTGTCTGCCGCCACTCGACGGCGCGTCCTCGCTCAGGGCTACGGGCTGCTCGCCCGCCTGGGCCAGGCGCTGTTCGTGCTGTGGGCAGCCTTCACGCTGTCGTTCGTGATCCTCTACGCGCTGCCGAGCGACCCGGTGACCATCATGCTCAGTCAGAGCGGGGAGATGAGCGCGGCGGATCAGGCGCAGATCGATGCCCTCAAGGCCCGCTACCACCTCGACGAGCCTTTGCCAGTGCAGTACGCCATCGCCTTGTGGCAGGCCCTGCAACTGGACCTGGGCATCTCGATCCAGAGCGGCAAGGCCGTCACTCTGACGCTCTGGCAGGCGCTGCCCGGAACGGCCGCGCTCACTGCTGCGGCGTTGCTGCTGGCGATTCCCGCCGGGGTTGGCTTGGCACTACTGGCCAGCCTGGTGCGTAATCCGCGCGGCCAGGAGACTCTACTGGCACTGCCCTCGGTGGCGGTTTCCCTGCCCACCTTCTGGGTCGGCCTGCTGTTGTTGCAGGGGCTTTCGTTCCGCATCCACCTGTTTCCAGCCATGGGCAACCAGGGCCTCGCATCGCTGGTGCTGCCAGCCATGACCCTGGCGATACCCACCGCGGCAGTGATCGCCCAGGTACTGTCACGCTCCATCGCCGGGGTGATTCGCCAGCCCTTCGTCAGCGCCTTGCGCAGCAAGGGTGTCAGCCGCCGCCGCGTGCTGTTCGGCCATGTGCTGCACAACGCCTCGATTCCGCTGCTGACCCTGGCTGGCGGCATCATCGGCAACCTGCTGGCCGGTGCGGTGGTCACCGAGACGGTGTTCTCCCGAGATGGCATCGGCCGCCTCGCCCAGGGCGCCGTGGCCAGCCAGGACATCCCCATGGTGCAGGGCGTGGTGCTGCTGGCGGCGCTGATCTACATCCTCGTCAACCTGCTGGTGGACCTGCTCTACCCCCTGCTCGACCCCCGCATCAACCTGAGGAGGACGCCATGAGCAGCCTGTCACCCGTGGCTCGACCGAGCCTTACCTTGTGGCCGTGGCGCCTGCGCCCCGTGCTGCTGGCCAGCCTGCTAATTCTGGCGCTGGTGCTCGGCTGGGCATTGTTCCCCAGCCTGTTCACCCGCATCGACCCATTGCTCGCGGTGCCGGCCAAGGCCCTGCAAGCGCCTTCCGGGGAGCACTGGTTCGGCACCGATCACCTGGGCCGCGACCTGTATGCGCGCACCGTGCATGGCGCCGGTCTGTCGTTGCGCGCCACCACCCTGGCAGTACTGATCGCGCTGCTGGCTGGCGGCGCCCTGGGCCTGATTTCGGGCTATTTCTCCGGCCGTGTGGACGCCCTGCTGATGCGCCTGATCGAGGTGTTGATGGCCATCCCTTCACTGCTGCTGGCCATGGCGGTGATCACCGTACTGGGTTTCGGCACCCTCAATATCGCCCTGGCCGTGGGCCTGTCGTCGGTAGCGACCTTCACGCGGATGACCCGCGGTGAAGTGCTGCGCTGGCGCGCCAGCACCTTCGTCGAAGCCGCCATCGCCAGCGGCGTCGGGCATTGGAGCATCATTGGCCGGCATATCCTGCCGCACGCAGCGGGGCCGGTGCTGGCGCTGGCGGCCCTGGAGTTCGGTGGCGCGGTACTGGCGGTATCGGCACTGAGCTTTCTCGGTTTCGGCGCACCGCCACCGCAACCGGAATGGGGCCTGCTGATCGCCGAGGGGCGCAACTTCATCGTCGCCGCCTGGTGGTACACCACCCTGCCGGGGTTGGTGGTAGCCGCCGTGGTGCTGGCCGCCAACCAGCTCGCCCGTGCCATGCAGAAAACCTGGGGAGAACAGCGATGAGCCGCCCACTGTTGAAGGTCAGCGGGTTGTCGATCGACTACCTGGGCGTGACAGGCGCGCAGTCCGCCACCCGGGACATCGACCTGCAGATCGGCCGCGGCGAGTTCATCGCCATCGTCGGCGAATCCGGCTCGGGCAAATCCACCACCGCCTCGGCGCTGATCGGCCTGCTGGCGGACAATGCACGCACCGGCGCCGGCACCATCGAGTTCGATGGCCAGGCGTTGGAGCAGCTCGACGACCGTCATTGGCGGCAGCTACGCGGCACCCGTATCGGCTTCGTGCCTCAGGATCCAGCGCTGTCTCTGGATCCGGTGAAGCGCATCGGCCAGCAGGTCATCGAAGCCCTTACCGTGCATCGCGTACCTCGCGACGCGGCGCAAGCACGCAGCCTGGAAGTGCTCGCCCAGGTCGGTTTGCGCGATGTCGAGCGGCTGGCTCGGCGCTACCCTCACGAGTTGTCCGGCGGCATGCGCCAGCGTGTGCTGATCGCCATCGCCATGGCCAATCACCCGTCGCTGATCATCGCCGACGAGCCGACCAGCGCCCTGGACGTTTCGGTGCAGCGCCAGGTGCTCGATCACCTGCAGAGCCTGGCCCGCGAACAGAAGATCGCCGTGTTGTTGATCACCCACGATCTGGGCGTGGCCATGGACCGTGCCGAGCGGGTGATCGTCATGCAGCAGGGGCGGATCGTCGAGAGTGGCAGCACTCAGGATATCTTCCTGCGCCCTCGTCACCCCTACACGCGTCGGCTGCTCGATGCCGCCCCCAGTTTCACCCAGGCGCTACCACACAGGCGCCAGGTTTCCGCGAGCGAGACGCCGCTGCTCAGCGTACGGGGGCTGAGCAAGCAATTCACCAGCTGGCGCGATGATCTGCCGCCTGCTGTCTCGCAGGTGTCATTCGACATCCAGCGAGGCACCACGCTGAGCCTCGTCGGTGAGTCCGGTTCGGGCAAGTCGACCACTGCACGCATGATCCTGCGCCTGGAACAGGCGACTGCCGGTACCGTGCTGTTCGACGGCCACGATGTGCTGACCCGCGACGCAGCCCGCTTGCGTGATTACCGCCGTCGCGTGCAGGTGGTCTATCAGAACCCCTATGCCTCGCTGGACCCGCGCTTCACGCTGGAGCAGATCATCTGTGAGCCACTGCGCGCCTTCGCGATTGGCGACCGTACCGCGCAGCGGCAACGGGCAGCGGCACTGCTGCAGCGCGTCGGCCTGCCGGTCACGCTGCTGGGCAGCCGCCCCGCGCACCTGTCCGGCGGTCAGCGTCAGCGGGTGGCGATAGCCCGGGCACTGGCCCTGGAACCGCAACTGCTGATTCTCGACGAGCCACTTTCCGCCCTGGATGCCTCGGTGCAGAAGCAGATTCTCGACCTGCTGGCCGAACTCCAGGGGGAGCTGGGCCTTAGCTACCTGTTCATCTCCCATGATCTGGCAGTGGTGAGGCAGATTTCCGATCAGGTGGTGGTGATGCAGGCAGGCCGGATCGTCGAACAGGGCCCAGCCGAGCAGCTGTTCCGCACGCCTGCCAACGCCTATACCCAGCGCCTGCTCAGCGACGTACCCGGGCAACGCTATCTGGACAGCCTGCATTTTCAGGTCGCCATATAACATCCTAAAAAAGCATATTACCAGCAATACAATATTCTTTATTTTGATTATTAACTTAGCATCAGCAGGTATTTCACAAGCGCACGGCAGGCCCCTAAGGTATGCCATCCGCGCTTGAATACAGGAGATGGGAAATGCCTGAAAGCACTGCATCAGCACTCTGGCAACAACGTTACGGTGGCAGCATCGATGCTGCCGACTGGCGGGCCAACCCGGTGATCGAGCACCTGCTCGCGCATCGCAGCGTACGTGCCTATCTCGAACAGCCGCTGCCGGCCGGTACTCTGGAAACCCTGCTGGCCGCCGCGCAGTCGGCCTCCACCTCCTCCAACCTGCAGGCCTGGAGCCTGCTGGCGGTCGAAGACCCGGCGCGCAAGGAGCGTCTGGCCGCGCTGGCCAACGATCAGGCGCATATCCGCAAGGCGCCTCTATTCCTGATCTGGCTGGCGGATTTCTCGCGAGCACAGCGCATCGCCGAGCAGCGCGACGTGCAACTGCAGGCGCCAGCCTATCTGGACAGCCTGCTGGTCGGCAGCATCGATGCTGCCCTGGCAGCGCAAAACGCCGTGGTCGCCGCCGAGTCTCTGGGCCTGGGTACCGTCTACATCGGCGCGCTGCGCAATGACCTGCAGGCAGTGATCGACGAACTGCACCTGCCGCCCCTGGTGTTCCCGGTGTTCGGGCTGTGCGTCGGCTATGCCGATCCGCAGCAGCCGGCGGCGATCAAGCCCCGGCTGCCCCAGGCCGTGACGCTGCACCGCGAGACCTACGGCGTCGACGGCGAGGCGGAACGGGTCGCGGCCTACGAAGGAACCGCTGCTGCCTTCAGCCATGCCCAGGGGCAGAACACGCCAGGCTGGAGCGAGCAGGTGATCAATCGCCTCAAGGGCGTGGAGTCGCTGCATGGCCGCGAGCGTATCAGCCATACGTTGAACGAACAGGGCCTGGCACTGCGTTAGTCGAGACTGCCCTATCTGTGGGAGCGGGCCATGCCCGCGTTTTTTCGCGCGCATGGCGCGCTCCCACAGTGGAGCGGCGAACGCCTGCTTTCGCCTTGTGACGCCCTTTGCCCTATTCGAAATTTGAGACCTGACAGCCAAAAAACGTGAGTCCCCCATGACCGTACTCGTTCTGGAAAAACCCCTCATCGACACCGTCGATGCTACCGATTTCAAGCAAGCCATGCGCAACACCGCCGCTTCGGTGAACATCATCACCTGCGCTGGCGACGATGCCGATTACGGGCTCACCGCGACCGCGTTCAGCTCGGTGACCGCCGACCCACCCACCGTGCTGATCGCGGTGAACAGCGGCGCCAGCCTCTATCCGCACCTGATCCGCCAGAAACGCTTTTGCGTCAACGTGCTGAATGCCGATGCCGAAGAAGCCGCCAATGATTTCGCCGGCCGCCTGCCGCCCGAGCAGCGTTTCGGCAAGCATGCCTGGCGGCGCCTGGACAGCGGCAATCCGGCGCTGATGGCCAGCACCGCGGGTTTCGACTGCCGGATTACCGACTTCCACCATGTCGGTACCCATCTGGTAGCGATTGCCGAGGTGCTGGACTGCTGGCACGACGATCAGCAGCCGCTGCTCTACGCTTCGGGCCGCTACGGCCGCTTCTCCTGAGCGGCGCGGTTTCCGAGCGCCGGGCGTCCCCCGACGTCGAGCTGCCGCACCCGGCGCAGGGCGACGGGCTCGACACCCGGGAGCCTGAGGCGGCATTCGATCGCAAGGTGCCGATGATCATCGGCTGCGCCCTGTTCATGGAGCTGCTCGACTCCACCGCCGTGCTCACGGCGCTGGCGAAGATCGCCGAGGATTTCGGCGAGTCCAGCGTGCACATGAACCTGATCGTGTCCCTGTACCTGCTCGCCGTGGCGATGTTCATCCCGATCAGCGGCTGGCTGGCAGAGCGCTACGGCCCACGGCGCCTGTTCATTGCCGCCATCGGGCTGTTCATCGCCAGTTCGCTGGCCTGTGCGCTGTCCACTTCGTTGCTGCAGCTTTCCCTGGCACGTTTCTGCCAGGGCACTGCGGGCGCGATGATGGTACCGGTCGGGCAGATCATCCTGCTGCGCTGGACCAGCAAGGCCAACCTGATGCGCGCCATGGCCTTCCTCACCATGCCGGCCTTGCTGGGGCCGATGGTCGGGCCGCCGCTGGGCGGCCTGCTGGTGACGACGCTGTCGTGGCACTGGATTTTTCTGATCAACCTGCCCATCGGCCTGCTGGGAATCGTCCTGATCCTGCGGCACATTCCGGACTACCCTGGGCACCGACGCCAACCCCTCGATCTCGCCGGGTTTCTGCTCAGCAGCCTGGCGCTGGCCAGCCTGGTACTGGCTTTCGAATCCCTCGGCCACGGCCGCTCACTGGCGTGGTTCTGGTCGTGTGCGCTGCTGGGCAATGGCCTGCTGTTCGGCCTGCTCTACATTCGCCATGCCCGGCGTTCGGCGGCACCGCTACTGGATTTCTCGTTGCTGCGCATTCCTACCTTCGCGATCGTCCTGTGGGGCGGCACGCTGTTCCGCCTGGGCAGCGCTTCACTGCCGTTTCTGCTGGTGCTGCTGTTTCAGGTCGGCTTCGGCCTCAGCGCGCTGCAGGCAGGCCTGCTGACCTTCGCCGCCGGCGCTGGTGCGTTGCTGATCAAATTCATCTCGGTACGCATGGTGAGGCGCTTCGGATTTCGGCGCATTCTGCTGTGGAACGCCGTCATCGGTGGCCTTTCCGTGGCCATCTGTGCGTTGCTGCGGGCCGACACGCCCGCGCTGCTGGTGATCGTCATGCTGTTCATGGGCGGCCTGTCCCGCTCCCTGCAGATGAGCACCATGGGTGCGCTGACCTACGCTGATGTCAGCAGTTGTCACGCCAGTAAAGCCAGCACCCTGTCCGCAATGTCCGTGCAACTGGGCATGAGCATGGCGGTGTGTATCGCGGCCCTGCTGCTCGGGCTTATCCAGCGTACTCGCAACCACGCGGTCCCTGACGTCGACGATATCGGCCTGACCGTCGTGCTGGTCAGCCTGTTCTGCCTGGCGTCCACCGCTGTGTTCCGCAAACTGCACAGGGAATCGGGACTGGAAGTATCACGGGGCTGATTCACCGAGCCGTTTCAGTAACGCTGCGGTCGGAACACTGACCAGCAGCAAAGCCAATTGGAGGAAATCACCGATGGATTACCGTTCACTGGGCAAATCCGGCCTCAAGGTATCGCCACTGTCCCTGGGCACCATGATGTTCGGCGGCGCCACCGACGAAACCGAATCGCGGCGCATCATCGATCAGGCGCGGGATCTGGGGGTCAACTTCATCGACACCGCGGACGTGTACAACGGCGGCATTTCCGAGCACATCACCGGCCGCGCGATCGCCGCCGACCGAGCCAACTGGGTGCTGGCCAGCAAGGTCGGCAGCCCGCGCTCGTGGTCCCATCCAGCCAATCAGGGGCTGAGCCGCAAATCCGTCTTCGATGCCCTCGAGGGCAGCCTGCAGCGCCTGGGCACCGATTACCTAGACCTCTACTACCTGCACCGCGAAGATCACGATACGCCGCTGGAGGAAACCATTTCCGCCATCGGCGACCTGATCCGCCAGGGCAAGATCCGCTACTGGGGCGTCTCCAACTTCCGTGGCTGGCGGCTGGCCGAGGCGGTGAACATCGCTCGCCGCCAAGGCGTCGACGATCCCGTGGCCAGTCAGCCGCTGTACAACATCGTCAACCGTCAGGCGGAAACCGAGCAGTTCACCGCGGCGCGCCACTACGGCCTCGGCGTGGTGCCTTACAGCCCGCTGGCGCGTGGCGTACTGAGCGGCAAGTACCAGCCCGGCAGCGAACCGGATGCAGGGTCGCGGGCGGCACGGCAGGACAAACGGATTCTGGAGACCGAATGGCGCCCGGAATCACTGGCCCTGGCGCAGCAGGTCAGCGCCCACGCACAGCGCCGCGGTAGCGACCCGATCAGCTTCGCCATCGCCTGGGTGCTGGCCAACCCTCAGGTCAGCGCCGCCATCGTCGGACCGCGGACGCTGCAGCAGTGGCAGAGCTATATCGGCGCCCTGGAGCTGCGCCTGGACGGCGAGGACGAGGCATTCATCGACGGCCTGGTCGCTCCCGGCCACGCCTCGACACACGGATTCAACGACCCCGCCCACTTCGTCAGCGGGCGCCACTGATCACCCTCACAGGAGTTTCCATGCAAAAGCGTACATTAGGCCGTACCGACCTCGACGTCAGCGTCATCGCCCTGGGCACCATGACCTGGGGCGAACAGAACACCGAGGCCCAGGCTTTCGAGCAGATTCGCCTGGCCAAGGATGCCGGCGTCAATTTCCTCGACACCGCGGAAATGTATCCCGTACCGCCCAACGGCAAGACCTACGGCAGTACCGAAAGCATCATCGGCAACTACTTCCGGCGCTTCGCCGATCGTGCCGACTGGGTACTGGCCAGCAAGGTCGCCGGCCCAGGCCGCATGGAACACATTCGCGACGGTAATCCGCGCCTGGACCGCAAGAACATCATCGCCGCCCTGGACGCCAGCCTGGATCGCCTGCAGACCGACTATCTCGATCTCTATCAACTGCACTGGCCGGATCGCAAGACCAACTTCTTCGGCCAGCTCGGGTTCAGCCACGAGCCGGACGATCAGTCGGTGGCCATCGAAGACACCCTCGAAGTGCTCGACGAGCTGGTCAAGGCCGGCAAGATTCGTCATATCGGCCTGTCCAATGAAACGCCGTGGGGCACCGCGCGCTTCCTGCACCTGGCAGAAACACGCGGCTGGCCTCGCGCCGTGTCGATCCAGAACCCTTACAGCCTGCTCAACCGCACCTTCGAGATCGGCCTGGCGGAAATCGCCCTGCGCGAGCAGATCGGCCTGCTCGCCTACTCGCCACTGGCGTTCGGTGTGCTGTCCGGCAAGTACCTGAACGGTGCGCGCCCGGCGAAAGGCCGGTTGACACTGTTCGAGCGTTTCCAGCGCTACAACAACCCCCAGGTCGAACGGGCGGCCAGCGCCTACGTCGACCTCGCCCGGGAACGCGGGCTGGATCCGGCACAACTGGCGCTGGCCTTCGTGACTTCGAGGCCGTTCGTGACCAGCAACATCATCGGCGCCACGACGCTGGAGCAATTGCGCAGCAACCTGGCCAGTGTGGAGCTGCAACTCGATGACGACCTGCTGGCTGCTCTGGAGGCCATCCACCGCAGCCAGCCCAACCCGGCACCTTGAGCGGGCATCGGGCAGCCCGGTTCAGGGTTGCCCGGATCGCCCCCGGATGAGTCAGAGCATGGTGTGGTCATAGAGGATCGCCGCACCCACGCCGATCAACACCAGACCACCGATGATTTCCGCCTTGTGGCCAATAGCGGTGCCGATCACCCGGCCGAGCATCACGCCGATGGTGACCATGGTCATGGTCGCCAGACCGATTGCCAGCGCGGCGACCCAGATATTGACGTCGACGAATGCCAGGCCGACGCCCACGGCCAATGCGTCGATGCTGGTGGCGAAGGCCGTCACCGCCAGCACCCAGAAGGAGTGCGACTTGGCTTTCTCGGCGGCGTCCGCGGCATCGGGCTGCAGACCAGCGTAGATCATGTGCAGGCCGAGCAGCAGGAGCAGCACGAAGGCGATCCAGTGATCCCATTCCTCGACGAAGCTGGCGGCGGCCTGGCCGATGAACCAGCCGACCACGGGGGTGATGCCTTCGATCACGCCGAAGATCAGTCCAGTGCGCAGGGCATCGATGAAGCGGGGTTTGTGCAGACTGGCGCCCTTGCCGATAGCCGCGGCGAAAGCGTCCGTGGACATGGCGAAAGCCAGAAGGATGAGGGAAATGGGATTCACGGTTACGTCTCGGTCGGGCTATGAGTCAATGACGGATACACGCGCCCGACCTTAGGCACGTATCTGTCATTGGTCTCACCAACCTCACGGTGTTCGCACCACGGCTTCTGCCGAGAATGTTGATACGAACGCTACCGAGCGAACTCGACAGCAGGCTACTCCCCAAAGAGGCCCGCACTTTACCCAAAAGTAACGACTGAAAAAACCACTTTTTCTGCCGGGAAAAGCCGACGAGTTGCGCGGTCGCAACTACCCATCAGCCGCAAAACAGGGGCCGGACATGCCGTCCGCGGCCCCAAGGGGCAGCTCGTCGAGAGCCACCATCCGCAAAGCAGTCAGGTAAAGCGATCAGCCCGTAACGCTACCGGCCGGCTTGCGCCCGGCGAACACGTCCACCAGGCTGGCAACCACCATCTCGCCCATGCGCGTGCGGGTCTGCACCGTGGCACTGGCGCGATGCGGTTGCAGCACCACCTGCTCGAGCTCGAACAGCTCGCCAGGCACCTGTGGCTCGTCGGCGAACACGTCCAGGCCAGCACCGGCAATCTGGCCGTTTTGCAGCGCAGCAACCAGGGCCGGCTCGTCGACCAGCTTGCCGCGGGCGATGTTGATCAGGTAACCGTCGCGGCCCAGGGCATGCAGCACCTCGGCGTTGACGATGGCTTCGCCCTTGTCGGCAGCGGCCGCCAGGATCAGCGCATCGCTGTCGCTGGCCAGCGCCAGCAGATCCGCCACGAAGGTGTACGGCACGTCACTCATCGCCTGCAGATCGGTGTAACTGATTGGGCAACCAAATGCAGCGGCGCGAGTGGCCACGGCTCGGCCAACGCGGCCCATGCCGACGATGCCGATGCGCATACCGGACATCTGTCGGGCCAGCGGCAATGGCACCAGCGGCGTGGCGCTCGTTGCCCACTGCCCGCTACGCACATAACGGTCACCCGTGCTGATGCCACGACATGCGGAAATCAGCAGACCGATGGCAAGGTCAGCGACGTCCTCGGTCAATGCCCCGATAGTGGCCGTCACCTGGATACCGCGATCACGGGCATAGGGCAGATCGATGGCGTCGGTGCCCACGCCATTGACCGCCACCACTTCGAGGTTCGGCAACTGCGCCATCACCGTCTGGGTGATGCCGGTGTGTCCGCCAGTGATCACGCCACGGATATTGGCGCCGTGTTGCGCCAGATAAGACGCTTTGTCGGCCTGCTCGTAGTAGCGGCGGATGGTGAACAGCTGGTCGAGCTTGTCGCGAATCTCGGGGATCAGGATGGGGCTAAGCTGCAGGACTTCTGGTTTCATGGGTACCTCGTTTATCTGTTGGGCAGGTCGTACCGGCCTGTCGATCAGCCGCGGCCAACGAAGGGCATGTTGGTGGCCATCACGGTCATGTTCAGCACGTTGGCCGAGAGCGGCAGCCCGGCGATGTAGCGCACGGCGTCGGCGACATGCTTGACGTCGACCATGGGCTCGACGGCGATCTCGCCATTGGCCTGGCGCACGCCCTTGGTCATGCGTACCGACAGTTCGGTCAGGGCATTGCCGATATCGATCTGGCTGCAGGCGATGCTGAACTCGCGGCCATCCAGTGCCAGGGACTTGGTCAGGCCCAGCACCGCGTGCTTGCTGGTGGTGTAAGCACTGCTGTAGGGCCGCGGCGTATGTGCGGAAATCGAACCGTTGTTGATGATCCGGCCGCCCTGTGGGGTTTGCTTGCGCATCAGCCGGAAGGCGCCACGCGCGCAGAGAAAGACACCATTGAGGTTGGTGTCGATGACGTTGCGCCACTGCTCGACATCCAGCTCGTCGAGGGTCACGGCGGGCGTGTTGACACCGGCGTTGTTGAAGACCACGTCGAGCCGCCCGTAGACCTCCTCGACGCTGGCGAACAAGGCATCGACGCTGGCCGGATCGCGGACGTCGGTAGGCACCGCGATGGCTTCCTGGCCACGGGTACGGGCAATCTCGACCAATGCCTGCAGCGGCTCGGGCCGACGCCCGGCCAGTACCAGCGAAAAACCGTCGGCCATCAGCGCCTCGGCGACGGCCTTGCCGATACCGCTGCCGGCACCGGTTACCAGGGCGACTTTTTTCAGGGTTTCATGGGACATTTTTTGTTCTCCTCGATGACCTGTTTACGACGTGCAGTCGGCTTGTTTAGCGGCAGCGAAGTGGCGACAGCGGACGTGCGTTGTGGGGCTCCAATTGGTGGGCTGAAGCCCACCCTACAGCCGTGCATCCAAGCGTAGAGTGGGCTTTAGCCCACCAAATCGAACGCCCGCGTTACCAATGCAGCCCTTGCTAGAAGTTACCAGAGCGACTTTTTTCGGGGTTTCAGTGGGGCTCCAATTGGTGGGCTAAAGCCCACCCTACAGCTGTGCATCCAAGCGTAGGGTGGGCTTTAGCCCACCAAATCGAACGCCCGCGTTACCAATGCAGCCCTTGCTAGAAGTTACCAGGGCGACTTTTTTCGGGGTTTCAGTGGGGCTCCAATTGGTGGGCTGGAGCCCACCCTACAGCCGTGCATCCAAGCGTAGGGTGGGCTTTAGCCCACCAAATCGAACCCCCGCGTTACCAATGCAGCCCTTGCTAGAAGTTACCAGGGCGACTTTTTTCGGGGTTTCAGTGGGGCTCCAATTGGTGGGCTGAAGCCCACCCTACAGCCGTGCATCCAAGCGTAGGGTGGGCTTTAGCCCACCAAATCGAACCCCCGCTTCAACAATGCAGCCATTGCTCAAAAATACTAGGGGCGCTCGCCAACGCGCATTTCCAGTTCGGCGACGCCGCCGATACCCGCATTGATCACGTCCCCCGGCTTGAGGGCGGCGACACCGTGTGGCGTGCCGGTCATGATGAGATCACCAGGGCGCAGCGGCACCAAACGCGATAGCAGGCTGATCACTTCACCGACCGTGAATATCTGCTCTTCCAGGCTGCTGCGCTGGCGCTCCTGGCCATTGACGCTCAACCACACCGCGCCGTGATCCGGATGCCCGGCCCTGGCGACCGGCACCACCGCGGTGATCGGCGCAGCCCCCTCGAAGACCTTGGCCATTTCCCAGGCCATGCCCGCACTCTTGACCCGCATCTGGATATCACGGCGGGTCAGATCGAGACCGGCTGCGTAGCCCCAGACATGCTCCAGCGCGTCGGCTTCGGCGATGCTGGCGCCGCCCTTGCCGATCGCCACCACGAATTCGATTTCATGGCAGAACTCGTCCGTCATCGGTGGATAGATCACCTCGCCCACCGCCTCGACCACGGCGCTGGCAGGTTTCATGAAGAACACCGGCGCGTCGGGCTTTTCGCTGCCGGCGCCCGGCCAGGGATAGTTGCGGCCAACGCAGAATACGCGGCCAACGGGAAAGCGCTGATCGCTGCCGGCTACCGGCAGGTCGACCTGGGGCTCGGGCGTGAAGACATAGGAGATGGAAGTCATTGTTGTTGGGTTCCTGTGTAGAGCGTTCAGCCTAAGGCCGTACGCTCGTTGATAGTTGGACGAAAGCCGCTTCGTATTGGACAAAACCGGTCAATTCAACGGCTGGCGTCGGCACGCTGGAGCGCCGACGCCGCAGCGTCAGCGTGTCTGCAACTGGATGCGGTACAAACGACCCAGCAACAGTGAGTAGGACAGCGTGCCCATCAGCGCGACGCCGCCGATGAACCAGAAGGCCATGGCGAACGAGCCGGTGGACTGCACGATGGCGCCGATCACGATGGGCGTGACGATGCCGCCGATGTTGGCCGCCAGGCTGGTGACGCCACCGGTCAGGCCGATCAGCTCCTTGGGCGCCACCTCGGACACCGCCGCCCATGACGAAGACGCGATGCCCTGGGCGAAGAACGCCAGGGTGAGAATGGCGATGCACAGCACGTTGGAGTCGGTGAAGTTGACCAGCACGATGGACATGCCGAGCATCGAGCCGACCACCAGCGGCAATTTGCGCGCGAAGGACAGCGAGTAGCCACGACGGATCAGCGTGTCGGAGACGATGCCCGCCAGCAGGATGCCAATCGTGGCGCCAATGAACGGCATGACCGCGAAGATGCCGACCTTGATGATGGTCAGGTGGCGCTCCTCGATCAGATAGGTCGGAAACCAGGTCAGGAAGAAATACAGCGCCGAGGTACTGGCGAACTTGCCGATGCAGATCGCCCACACCTGGCGGTAGCGGAAAAGTTCAGCGACCTGACGCCAGTTGAATTTGGTGCGCTGCTGGCTGCTCTTGGCCAGTGCACCGCCCTCCTCGATGTATTTCAGCTCCTCCTTGCTGACCTTCTTGCAGTTCATCGGATCCCGGTACAGATACAGCCAGATCACCCCGAAGAGAATCCCTGCCGCGCCGGTGGTGTAGAAGATGTGCCGCCAGTCATAGGTGGTCGCCAGCCACAGCAGCGCACCGGTGAACAGCGCGGTGCCCAGGTACTGGCCACAGACGTAGATGCTGCTGGCCACCCCACGCTCACGGGCCGGGAACCAGACCGTCACCGCGCGGCTGTTGGCCGGAAATGCCGGCGCCTCCATGGCGCCCACGGCGAGTCGCAGCCCGAACAAGGCGCCGAAGCTGCTGACCAGCCCCTGGCACACGGTGACCGCGGACCAGCCGATCAGCGACACGCCATAGGTAAGCCGCGAGCCGAAACGGTCGGCGACGAAGCCGGCAGGCACCAGTGCCAGGGCGTAGGTCCAGGCGAAGGCCGAGAAGATCAGGCCCATCTGAATCTTGTCCAGACCCAGGTCCTCGGCCATGAACGGCGCGGCGATGGAGATGTTCACCCGATCGACGTAGTTGATGATGGTGGCGATCAGCAGCAGCGACAGCATGAACCAGCGCCGACGGGTCGGCAGGCTCTGCGCCGAGACTGCCTCGGCAGCGCCGGTGTGCTCGGCTGCTGCAGCCTGGGAGGTAGGGAGACTCGACATGGGTGACCTCTTGTGATTGGAATTATCGAGATTCTTCGGGCGAAGACGTCCCGCACCCTCGGTTTCCGGGGGTGGGCGTTATCGTTGGAGTTCGGGCGTTATGACGCGGCGTGGCAGACGCCGTGCAGAATCAGCCGGCGCGCCTGAATGGCGTGCGGGGTGATCGGCGTGGGGGCGAGTTGGCGGTTGGCAATGAAACGAAGCGAAGAGTCATGGGCTGCACCTGAGATTGTTTTTGGATGAGATGTCGCTGTGCATGCCCACAAGGTGATCGTACAACTCTCGTAAATCAATATTTCCATTAGATCGTTTTTTGCTGTGCCCTACTCCCGTATTGAACCAGTCCAAAAAATCCTGCTGCCCGACCGGGAGTTATAAACACACGAAAAAACCCTGAAAGCACTGTTCTAGAGGGGTCACCCGATGTTTTGAGCAGCGTCCGTGATTTGGACAGAACGTAACGGCCAGCCTCGGCAACTATCGCACCCAGACGGGCCAATCATCGTACAACCGCTTGCCAGAGCCCTCCGTCAACGGCCAATATGTTGCGAAACATTCTTAACCCGAGAGCTGTAGATGTCTTCACTGAGTCGCGTTCCTACCTACTTGATGCAGCAGCGCAGCGAGCTGACGGATTTCTATATCCGCGATAAGAAGGGCCGTCGTGCAGAGACGGCGCCGCATCGTCACGAATACTTCCAGATCCAGATCAACCTTGGTGGCGACACCGTTCAGCACATCGGCAACGTCGAGCGGCCTTTTCCGCGCAACACCCTGGCGTTCATCCTGCCCCATCGGGTGCACGTGATTCCCCATCCACCGGAAAGCAGCTTCATGGTCATCAACTTCTCGCAGACCTTCCTGCTGCCCCATCTGCAATGCGACCCGATGGACCTGGAAGACGTGTCCATTCTGCTCGCACCGGAGCTGTCGCCCTTCCGCTTTCAGGAATACCTGGATTTCACCCTCGACGACGAGCATTTCGCACGAGTCTGCGCATTGATCGCACAGATGCGCGAACTGGACGTCAGCCGCCAGTTTGGCGTGCGGGAAATCCTCAAGGGCTTGATGCTGCAACTGATCGGCCTGGTGTGCATGCTCTACGCCGAGCCGCTCAAGCAACTGGCGGAAAGCAACGCAGCCCAGGCGAGCCGTCGTGATGCGCTGGGGCGGATGTCCGAATACCTGCGGCGCAACATCGCCGACCCGGACCTGAATCTGAAGAAGGTCGCTGCGGCCACTTATCTGTCACCCAGCTACCTGACCCACTGGCTGCGCAAGGAAGTCGGCAAGACCTTCAGCGATATGGTGCTGGAGCGGCGCATGCACGCCGCCCGCAACCACCTGCTCAACGGCAGCAAGCCGGTGGGCGAAGTGGCGCGGCTATGTGGCTTCGCCGACGAGGCGTACTTTTCGCGGCGCTTCCGGCAGATCCACGGCTTGCCACCTGGGCAGTTCCGTCGTCAGCAACTGGACCCGGACACGCCGCAGATCCCTTTCGCCGACTAACCCTCGCTGCCTGGCCGAGCGCTGCGCAAGCCCCTTACGTAGAGCACGCCCCAGGCCAGACCGACCAGCGCCGACGCCAGCGAGCCCAGCAGCACACCGAGCTTGGCAGCACCCAGCAGATTGGCATCGCTGAACGCCAGGTTGGCGATGAAGATCGACATGGTGAAGCCGATCCCGGCCAGCAGCCCGATCAGCGTTACGCCGCGCCAGGACACATCGGCTGGCAGGCGGCATATGCCGAGCTTGACCATCAGCCAGCTGACGCTGATCACACCAATGGGCTTGCCCGCCAGCAGCGCGATGGCCACGCCCATCATCACCCAGTGCGATGTGCTTTCGGACAGGTCGACGCCGCCCAGGCTCACACCGGCATTGGCCAGGGCGAACAGCGGCATCAGACCGAAGGTGACCCAGGGATGCAGCGCCAGTTGCACGCGCACCACCGGCGGCAGCAACTCACGCTGGGCCAGGCGCAGTTCACGCAACGACTGCGCCGCTTCGTTGGAGGCCACGGCGGTGCCGCTGTCGTCTTCCAGCTCACGGGCGATACGGCCCACCGCATCGCGGGGCAGCTCCCGGGTCGGCAGGCAGATCACCGGCGTCATCAGGCCGAGAATTACCCCGGCCAGGGTGGGGTGCGCCCCGGTCATCAGCAAGCCGCCCCACATCAGCGCGCCGGGCAGCACATAGGCGTAGGCCGAGCCGATGCCGATGCGCTGCAACCCCAGCACCGCCAAGCCGCCGACACCGGCCAGGGCGAAGCCGCTGTAGTCGAGCCCATCCGAATAGAACAGCGCGATCAGGATCACCGCGATGACATCGTCGATCACCGCCAGGGTCAGCAGGAAGATGCGCACGCCGGAAGGAATGCCCTTGCCCAGCAAGGCCAGCAGCCCCACGGCGAACGCGATGTCGGTCGCTGCCGGAATCGCCCAGCCATGTAGCCCGGCGCCCTGATGATTGAGGCTGGCATAGATCAGCGCTGGCATTATCACGCCACCGCAGGCTGCAGCGATCGGCAACGACGCCTGACGCAGGTCGGAGAGCGCGCCGTCATGCATCTCACGGCGAATCTCCATGCCGACGACCAGAAAGAACAGGGTCATCAGGCCGTCGTTGATCCAGAAATGCAGGGACTGGGAAAAGCCGAAGCTGCCGAAGCCAAACGACACCGGAGCGTGCCAGAGCGCGTGATAGCTGTTGGCATAGGGCGAATTGGCCCAGATCAGCGCGGCAGCGGTGGCAAGCAACAACACCACGCCACTGAAGGCTTCACGATGGAGAAGACGGCGAATGAAAGCGAAGACGCACTCAGCCAAATGCTGGGCACGGGGAAGATCCTGACGAGACGGGCGCGATTTCATGGGCGAACGGGCTCCGCGCGGCGGCCCGACCAACGCAACTGAACCTGTCTCACCGCACCATGCGGCTAACACCCGAGCGCCATCCTACACAGGGAGTACCGGCATGTGCCAGTCCGAAGCGCGGGCATTCGCACTGTCCATCCAGCATCGCCGCCTGGCAGTTCCAGGCTGGCGGCTCCATACAGGGTTAAGCGACCGCCCTACAGCCGCTGGCGTGGCGCCGGCCACCAACTATTCTTCACGTAATCGTGAACCGTATCACGCTCCCACCTTCCTTAGACTCCCGTCTCGGGTACATCCTTCTCGAAATGGCGCAATGCCATCGGAGCGCCTGGAAAGCGGCCCTGGCAGGCGCTTTCCAGACCTGCCCCATAGGGACATGGACGAAACTGCAAAGGAGTTGCTGCGCGATGCGCGTGCTTTTCATACACCAGAATTTCCCTGGACAATTCCGGCATATCGCCTTGAATCTGGCCGCTCGTGCCGACACCGAGATTCTGGCCATCGGTCGCGAGCAGGCACCTGGGCTACCGGGCGTAAAGCTGCTGCGCTACACGCCCCATCGCAAGGCGAGCCCGCAGACGCATCCTTACGTACGCAGCTTCGAAGACGGTGTGTTGCACGGCCAGCAGGTGCTGCGCCTGCTGCTGGACCTGAAGGGCAAGGGCTATCGACCGGATGTGGTGATCGCGCACCCTGGCTGGGGTGAAAGCCTGTTCGTCAAGGAGGCCTTCCCTTCGGCGCGATTGATCCACTTCTGCGAGTACTACTATCAGGCCCGTGGCGCGGATGCCGGGTTCGACCCCGAGTTTCCCTTCGACACCAATGGCGCCGCGAGCATCCGCAGCCGCAACGCCCTGCACCTGCTCAATCTGGAAAACTGCGACCAGGCCATTACCCCGACACACTGGCAGCGCAGCCTGCACCCCGCGGCGTACCGTGATGGGATTCAGGTGATCCACGAGGGCATCGACCTAGCCGGCCTTGGCAGCGATGCCGAAGCCACGCTGGAGCTGCCCACGGGGCAAGTGCTGAAGGCCGGGCAACCCATCCTGACCTATGTGGCACGCAACCTTGAACCCTACAGGGGCTTCCACAGTTTCATGCGTGCTTTGCCACATATCCTCGAGGCACATCCAGGCTGCCAAGTAGTGGTGGTAGGTGGTGACGACGTCAGTTATGGCAGCCGGCCGAAGGATTCAGCCAACTGGCGCAGCAAGCTACTGGCAGAAAACCCGTTCGACAGGTCGCGGGTACATTTCCTCGGCAAGCTGCCCTACTCCACCTACAAGCGGGTACTGCAGGTATCCGCCGCCCACGTCTACCTCACCTACCCCTTCGTGCTGTCCTGGTCGCTGCTGGAAGCGATGGCCAGCGGCTGCCTGATCATCGGCTCAGACACCGCGCCAGTGCGTGAGGTGATCGAAGACGGACATAACGGTGTGCTGGTGGATTTCTTCGACAGCGGACAGATCGCCGAAAAAGCCCTGCTGGCCCTGACGCAGCCTGAACGCTTCGAGCCTATCAGGCGGCAGGCGGCGATCAGCGCCCGAGAGTACTCGACCGAAAACGGTGTCGCCGGATACCTGAAGGTGCTGGGCATCGACCTGGCAGCGATGCCCGCCTGAACGCATTGGAGGCGGTGAACCTCCCTTTTTCAAACCACGCCCGTGCATCTGGCTGACATACCGGTCAGGGTCGCGAGCGTGTTCGCTTGTGGTGATCCATCAAAGGAGTGGGTATGGATATTCAAGGCACGAACGGTAACGACACACTGGTCGGCAGCGACACTGCCGACCAGATTCTGGGCCTCGGAGGTGATGACCTTCTGATCGGCGGCGCGGGTTTCGACACGCTATCCGGCGGCCTGGGCAACGATACGCTGCGCGGCGGCCAGGGGGCGGATACCTATCGCTTCGGTCGTGGCGGCGGCCGCGACGTGATCGAAGACGCGGGGGGTGACGGCTTCATCAATCGCCTCGAATTCGACGCTGGCATCATGCCGGAGGATGTCAGTTGCCGGCGTATCGATAATGACCTGGTACTGAGCCTTGTTAACTCGAATGACCAGATCGTTGTGCGCAATTACTTTTCCAACACAGGCCTGCCGGAAATCACGGAAATCATCTTTGCCAACGGCCCTCATTGGTCACCTTACGAAGTACGGATGAGAGTGGAGAACGCCCCTCAGGGGGCGCTCATGGTCGGTACCTCTGGAGCGGATGTATTGCTCGGTGGTGCCACAGCAGACACTCTGGACGGTGGTGCTGGCGATGATCTGCTCAACGGCGGCAGCGGCGATGACCTGCTGCTAGGCGGTGACGGCAACGACACGCTGGTAAGCGGCCTTGGATTCGACACCCTGGTAGGTGGCCAAGGCAATGATATTTATCGTCTGGCAGCCGACTGGGGCCAGGTACTCATCAACGAGCAGGCCAGTGGTGGCTTCGATGTAATCGAGCTATTCAATGTGTCGTCGATCAGCATGCAGCTGCAGAGAGTTGGCAATGACCTGATTTTGCTCCGACGAGATACAAGCGACAGAGTCACTATCAGCAACTATTTCAGCACAAGCGCTGACGGCCAAAGTGCCATTGAAGAGATTCGTTTCTCCGACCAGAGCTGGAACCGTACCCACGTTCTCAATCTACTGAGCGTTGGCACGCCCTACAACGACAACCTGACAGGCACCGATGCACCAGACTATCTGTTCGCAGGCATGGGCGACGATCAGCTCTCTGGCCTGGGCGGCAACGACCGCCTGGAAGGCGGCGCAGGTAATGACACGCTGTACGGTGGTGCGGGCGACGACACACTGATCGGTGGCGATGGTGACGACTGGCTCGATGGCGGCGAAGGCCACAACCAGCTCATCGGCGGGATGGGTAATGACACCTACGTAGTCGACCAACCCTCCAGTTTCATTCAGGAAGATGCTGACGGCGGTATCGATACGGTACGCAGCAGCACGCACCACTGGCTCAATTACGCCCTCGAAAACCTGATACTGACCGGCAGCGCGAATAGCGACGGTTTCGGCAATGACCTGAATAACGAAGTAACCGGCAATGCCGGCAACAACTACCTAGAGGGTAGAGAGGGCAACGACCTCATCAACGGTATGGACGGTAACGATGTCCTGCTAGGAGGCATGGGTAACGACACCCTCTATGGCGGCGCAGGCAACGATACCCTCAACGGCGGCGACGGCGACGACTGGCTCGATGGCGGCGAAGGCTATGACCAACTAATCGGTGGCATGGGTAATGACACCTACGTAATGGGTCGAAACTACACCTCCATTATCGAGAATGATAACGGCGGGATCGATACAGTACGCAGCAGCATGACCCACATGCTTGGTTACGCTCTCGAAAATCTTGTCCTTACCGGCAGTGCCCATATCGATGGCAACGGCAACGAGCTGGACAACGAACTCACTGGTAATACCGGCAATAACCGCCTCAAGGGCGAGGCCGGTAACGACCGCCTCTATGGTCTGGACGGCAATGACACACTGGAAGGCAGCGTGGGCAACGACAGCCTTTACGGTGGCTCAGGCGACGACGAACTGATCGGCGGTGATGGTGACGACTGGCTCGATGGCGGAGACGGTTTCAATCGACTGGTTGGCGGGATGGGTAATGACACCTATGTCATTGACCAAAACAAATCCTCGATTTACGAAACACCCGACGGCGGGCTGGACACAGTGCGCAGCAGCATCACCTTCGGCCTGGGTTATGCCCTTGAAAACCTGGTTCTTACCGGTACCGAGCATATCGACGGTTTTGGTAATGAGCTGAACAATGAGGTCATCGGCAATGCGGGCAACAACAAGCTCGAAGGCGGCGCAGGCAATGACTACCTCGACGGCGGCGCCGGTAACGACCAGCTCAGCGGAGGCGCTGGCAACGACACTTACTTCTTCAGCCGAGGCTGGGGGCAGGACACCATCGCCGATAACGGCAATGGGCTGGATGTCATTCGGTTCGCTACCGGCATCCTGCCAAGCGATATCAAGGCGCTGCACCAGAATGGAGACCTGATTCTCGACCTCAGGGGTTCGACAGACTCCATCCGCGTGGTCGGCTACTTCCTCAACAACGGCACGGGCAGCAATGCCATCGAAGAGATCCGCTTCGCCAATGGCCAGCTCTGGAGCTTCGGTCAAGTGCGCGCACTGGCCCTGCAAGGGAGTAACGCAGATGACCTGCTAAACGGCTTCAGCACCTCCGATACGCTGGATGGGGGAGCAGGAAACGACACCCTCAACGGCGCGGAAGGTAACGACCTGTTATATGGCGGCGACGGCAACGACGTACTGAACGGCGGTACCGGCAACGACACCATGCGCGGCGGCTTCGGTAACGACACCTATGTGGTCGACTCGCTTGGCGATGTGATCCTGGAAAACTCCAACGAGGGTATCGACACCATCGAGTCCAGCATCAGCATTCCCAGTCCGCTCAGCGCCAATATCGAGAACCTGCGTCTGACTGGCAATGGCAACCTGACCGGCATCGGCAACTCCGCGAACAATCTGATCACCGGCAATCAGGGCGCCAACTACCTGGTCGGCAATGCCGGCAACGACACGCTGAGTGGCGAAGGTGGCAATGACACCCTCGAAGGCGGTATCGGCAATGATGTTTACCGCTTCGCCCGAGGCTGGGGCGCCGATACGGTGCAGAACTACGAGTCACTCTCGAACGGTCTTGATGCCATCGAGTTCGCTGCGGACATCCAGCCAGGCGACATCCGCGCCTCACGAAGCGGAAGCAACCTGGTGCTGAGCCTCAATGGCAGCAGTGACCGCATCACTGTCACCAACTACTTCCAGAACGACGGCGCCACCTCCTATGCGGTGGACGAGATCCGCTTCGCCAACGGTACCCGCTGGAGCATCTCGACCATCAAGGCGATGGTCCTGCTGGGCACTAGCGGTAACGACACGCTAACCGGCTACGCCAGCGCCGATAGCATCATCGGCGGCGCCGGCAACGACAGCATTATCGGTGGCAGTGGCAACGATACGCTCGATGGTGGCGGCGGAAACGATTCGATCGCTGGTGGTTTCGGCGATGATCGCTTGGTGGGCGGTACGGGCAACGACCAGCTGCTAGGTGGCTCAGGTAATGACCTCTACACCTTCGCCCGGGGCTGGGGTCAGGATGTGATCTTGGACACCGAGGGTGCACTGGATGTGATCGATTTCGCGGCGGGGATCACGCCCGACGATATCACCGTCAGCCATGACGGTGACGACCTGCTGCTGAAACTGCTGGGCAGCACCGACAGCATCCGGGTCGTGGGCTACTTCGGTACCGAAGGCACTGGCACCGTGGAGCAGGTCCGCTTCGTCGACGGCACCCAGTGGCTGCCAGAGCAGCTCCGATCGCAAGTGCTGCAGGGCGATGCAAGCAACGACAGTCTGATTGGGTTCGCCAGTGCCGACGTGCTCATGGGCCAGGCCGGCAACGATAGCCTGTCCGGCCTGGCAGGCAATGACACGCTGTACGGCGGTGCAGGGAACGACCTGCTGGACGGTGGAGATGGCGATGACCTGCTGAGTGGCGATACTGGCGCCGATACGCTGATCGGTGGCGCAGGCGATGACCGCTACTGGGTGGATGCCGATGACGTGGTGATCGAAGCCGTGGATAGCGGTACAGACACGATCGAGTCACGCGCCTCTTGGATTTCGGGCGACAACATCGAAAACCTGATTCTCAGCGGGGCAGCGGTAGAAGGCATCGGCAATGCGCTGAACAACGACATCCAAGGTGGCTACGGCAACAACCTGTTGCGCGGTGAAGCCGGTGATGATCGTCTTAACGGTGGGCTTGGCAACGACACCCTGGTGGGCGGTACGGGCAACGATACATACGTATTCGACAACTACTGGGGACAGGACGTCATCCACAACCAGGACGATGGTGTCGGCAAGCACGACGTCATCGAGTTCGCGGCCTTCAACCCCGAGCACATCAGCTTCCGCCGTGTCGCTGACAACCTGGTATTCAGCCGCAATAACACTCAAGACACACTCACCGTCATCGACTTCTTCCAGGGCGATGGCACGGGCCCCGCCTCCATCGAGGAAGTCCGCTTTGGCAATGGCGTCGTCTGGACCGGCGACTATATCCGCAACAGCACGCTGCAGAGTTCTTCCGGCAACGATACCCTGCGGGGCTTCTCCACCAATGACGGCATCGCCGGGGATGACGGCCATAATGAACTGTACGGCCTGGGCGGCGATGACACCCTCGACGGCGGTGCAGGTGATGACAGGCTGTTCGGCGGCGCTGGGAACGACCGCCTGCTGGGTGGCCTGGGCAATGACAGCATGGAAGGCGGAGCCGGTGATGACATCTACCAGGTCGACTCCCTGGACGATGCAGTGATCGAGAACCCGGATGCGGGCATCGACACCATCGAATCCAGCGTAAGCCTGACCCTCGGTAGCAATATCGAGAACCTGCTGCTCACCGGTACCACGGCCATCAACGGCACGGGCAATACGCTGGACAATCTGCTCATCGGCAACGAGGCAGCGAACCTGCTCAGCGGCGGCGCGGGTGCTGATCGCCTGATCGGTGGCACCGGCAACGATACACTCAGTGGCGGAGCAGGCAACGACATCTATGTGTTCGAGCGAGGCTGGGGTCAGGACACGCTGAACAACTTCGACTCCAGCGCCGGTAAGCGCGACACCATCGAGTTTGGCATGGGGATATCTCCCAGCGACATCGGCGTCCGAAAGTCTGGGTCAGATCTGCAATTGACGCTCAAAGGCAGCGATGACCGAATCACCATCACCAATGCACTCGTCCTCGGCTGGAACGCTACTTACGTTGTGAATGAAGTCCGTTTCGCCGACGGCACCGTTTGGAACGCCGAGCAGTTACGCACCCAGTCGATGCAAGGCGGTGATGGAAACGATTGGCTGGGCGGATACAATTTTGATGACCTGATTGTCGGCGGCCTAGGTAACGATTCGCTGGGAGGCCTGGGCGGCAACGACACCCTCGATGGCGGGCCTGGCAACGATAACCTGCAGGGCGGTTACGGCAACGATGTCTACCTCTTTACCCGCGGCTGGGGCCAGGACACCATCGCCGACGTGGATGTGGCCTCCGGCAGTGCCGACGCCATTGTCTTCGGTGAAGGGATTACCCCCGAGGACATCGTATTCAGCCATGCGGATGGCAATCTCAACCTCCAGCTCAGAGGCTCGACCGACAGCATCAGCGTGTACGGCTACTTCCGTTTCAACACTCACGTGATCGAGGAAATACGCTTCGCTGATGGCAGTATCGTGACCTACCAGCAACTCCATCAGTCATTCCTGACCGGGGGTGATGGCAACGATGTCCGAACCGGCTTCCCTCTGAACGATCTGCTCTCGGGCGGCCTTGGCAATGACAGCCTACGTGGTGTTAACGGCAACGACACTTTGCTGGGCGGTGCGGGAGACGACTGGCTGCATGGAGGATTCGGTGATGACCTGCTTCAGGGCGGTGCCGGAAACGATACCCTCCTAGGTGGTGCCGGTTCTGACACCTACCTGTTTGGCCGCGGTGATGGTCAGGATAGGATCGACAACTCCGAAGCGACTGCCGATAGTCTGGACACCCTGTCGTTCGGCGAGGGCATATCAGCAGAGCAACTCTGGTTCCGCCAGAGCGGCAACAACCTGGATGTCAGTCTGGTCGGTGGCAGTGAGCGGATCACCATCGCGAACTGGTACAAAGGGAGCGCCTATCAGCTCGACCAGTTCAAGTCCGCCGATGGCAAGACCTTGCTGGACGGCCAGGTACAAGGGCTGGTGGATGCGATGGCCGCGTTCGGCGTACCAGCGGGGGCTGAGGGTAATCTCACTACGGCCCAACGAGATGAGCTCAATCTGGTGATCGCTGCCAACTGGCAGTGATCGAATGAATGGCTTGGCGAGCGATTCGCCAAGCCAACACAAGAGGCCGTCTAAGTTTTTGAACAACTAGGCCGCTAAATTCCCAAGCGAAATAGAAAAAGGGCCGTAGCCCCTGCCAAAGCAGGAGCTACAGCCCTTTTTGGTTTACTGCCAGTTAGCCGCTATAGCGACATTGAGTTGATCTCTCTGAGCTTGCGTCAGGTTGATCTCGCCTCCAGCGGGTGCGCCGAAGGCAGCCATGGCGTTGACGAGGTTATCGACCTGATTTGCATACAAAGAAGAGCTACCAGCTTGAATGACATCCAGACGCTGTGCCGAATCTGCATACCAATCCTGTACGGTGACGCTGTCACCTGAGCCGCGTACATCGACCACCAGGTTATTACCCTGGCGCGACAACCAGAGGTTATCTCGTGTGATGCCTTCGATGCTCAGAATGTCGTTGTCAGCAGGCGTATTGGAGAGGTTATTTATCACATCCTGGCCATCCCCAGCAGCGAAGTAGTAAGTATCACCTCCATCACCACCGAGCAGGTAATCATTGCCCTTTCCACCACGGAGCTTGTCATTGCCAGCGCCACCGTCGATGAGATCGGCATCGGACGAGCCAAGAATATTTTGATCTCCGGCCTGCCCAGCTAGAACGGTTCCGAAGGCACGCTCGTCAGGAACACCCTGATAGTTCGGCGAGCCTTTGGTATCCGGGTTACTCAGACCGAAGGCGCCGAACAGCTGAGCAGCGGTCAATTGGCCGCCCGAAGCGAAGCTGATTACGTCGACAACATGATCGCCACCCAAGAACCAGTTTTTCAGCGTGACTTGGTCGCTACCGCCGCTGACCTTAAGCACCAGATCGTTACCACTTTTCATCAGACCGCTGGAGACCTGGTTGAACGTAATGCCATCGAAACGCAAGGTGTCGAAGCCACCACCGATGTTGTCGATAACGTCCTGCCCACCGCCTGCCGCGAACACATAAGTATCATCGCCACGGCCGCCAACTAGCGTGTCATTACCAGTGCCACCGCTGAGGGTATCGTTGCCGCTGCCACCTTCAAGGCGATCATTACCCGCAGCACCAGAAAGCTGATCATTGCCGTTAAAACCTTGCAGCAAATCACGCTGAGCAGTGCCATTCAGTGCCGCATCATTGCCACTGGTACCCTGCACTACAGTGTCAAACGAAGCCGCAGATGTTGAAGGCACGACAAGGCCAAAGGCTCCGAAGATCTGCGCCGCAGTCAACTGCCCGCCTGTATCGAAGCTGATGGTTTCAACCAAGTTTTCACCACCCAGGAAGAAGTCTTTTAGGGTCACTTGGTTGGTGGAGCTGCCATTTACCTTCAGGACGAGGTCGTTACCCGACTTACCCAGGCCAGAAGCCACCTGGTTAAAGGTAATTCCATTGGCGAAGCGCAGAGTGTCGATGCCGCCGAGCTCTTCAAGCACATCCTGGCCAGCTGTGTAGATATAGGTGTCGTCACCAACACCACCCAGCAGCCGGTCGTTACCCGCCCCGCCATTGAGGGTGTCCTTACCAGCACCACCAATTAGCACATCATTGGCAGCAGTTCCGGTGAGGACATCATCACCACCAACGCCTGCAACCGGAGGCTGATCGCCGCCGCCTGGATTGGTGCCGCTGTCACCTGGCTCTTCACCATTACCAGGGCCTTCACCATCGCCCGGCTCGCCGGTGCCACCGCCGGGCATAGCTGTTAGCAGACCAGCAATCTGGGCGGTGGTGATGTAGTTACCACCATCGGGCTGAATGTAATCAATGGCGAAATCGCCACCGAGGAAGTGATCGGTAACTTTCAACTGCTGCTGGATATCGCCGTCCACCAGAACCAGCAGATCGTTACCCTCACGATGGAAACTCAATCGAGTTCGCGCGATACCGATGAAAAATGCACCGTCGAAACCACCGCCGCTGTTGTCGATGACATCGACACCGCCACCAGCACGGTAGTAGTACTGATCGTCGCCAGCGCCACCGGCCAGCCGGTCATTGCCATCCTCTCCATCGAGCACGTCGTTGCCATTACCGCCAATCAGTATGTCGCTACCCGAACCACTCTGCGATCCGTTGCCACCGGAAAGGTAGTCGTTGCCATCGCCGCCTTCGAGCTGGTCATCACCACCCATGCCAAATAAGGTGTCATTGCCAGCCAGACCGCGGAGTAAATCTTTACCTTGTCCGCCAGCGAGTTGCTCGCCCGTGGCTGTACCCTCAACCAGAGTTTCGAAACCACCCGGGATGTTTGCGGCTGCCACGATCTGCGCAATGCGAGCGGCATTGATCATGAAGCCGCCATCAGGCTGCACATAGCTGATGGCTTTGTCGCCACCCAAGAAATGACCTAGCACTCGTACTGACTGCTCAGCGTCCTCATCCACAAGGATCAGGAGATCATTGCCGTCACGTTTGAACGTTAGGCGCGCCTCGTCGATACCACCGCTGAAGAACACACCATCATTGCCACCACCGGTATTGTCGATCGTGTCTGAACCGCCGCCAGGGAAGTAAACGTACTTATCGTCTCCAACACCTCCGGCCAACAGATCATCACCTGCACCGCCCATTAGTTGATCGTTTCCGGCGCCGCCAAAGATGGTGTCGTTACCAGCCTCGCCATCCAAGTAGTCGTTGCCGTTTTCACCATGCATCGCGTCGTCGCCAGCGCGGCCCCATGCTTGGTCGTCACCGGCGCCGAGCCGCATGGTGTCGTTGAGGTCGCGATAACCGATAAAGCTATCCGCAGTAGCGGTGCCGTGCCAGATCACCTGGCCTTCGACTTCAGCCTGACTCAGTTCGCTACCATCGGCGAATACGAAATACTCCAGTTTGAAGTGATCATTGGGCTCCTTAAACCAGTTCTGTACCGTGATCGAGTCAGTGCCGTTGGCATGCTCGATAACCATGTCCAGACCACGGCGGTGGAAACTCAGATCACTGGCCGAAATACCTTCACCGAAGCTCAAGGTATCGGCAGTCGGCTCAATGTTGCTGTAGGCCTCATTGGCACGACGCTCAATCAGCAGGTCATGGCCATCGCCCAGATTGAAGATGTAGGTGTCCTCACCGAACGAGCCGTAGATGGTGTCGTTACCCGTGCCACCTTCGATGATATTGCTGCCCTGATTCCAGGCATTGCTGTATGCCTCAATTAGATCATCACCAGCACCGCCTTGCAGGGTGTCGAAGCCTTGGCCCTTGATGGTGTCGTGACCCTCCCCGCCAGCTAGCAGGCCTCTGCCTTCCAGATAGTCATTCCCGGAACCGCCATCAAGCACCCCATCGCCGTAAAGATGGTCATCACCGGAATCACCATGGAGATGGTCATAACCGCCGCCGCCATGGAGGGTGTCGTTGCCGTCACCACCATGTAACTGGTCATCACCCCACTCTCCGTTGAGTAGGTCGTCACCGGCATCGCCAAACAGGGTGTCGTTACCATTACCCCCATTTAGTGTGTCGTTGCCCTCGTTGCCATGAACTTCGTCGTCACCTTCGTGACTGTGAACGATATCGTCCCCCGCTCCGGCTTCAATCACGTCGTCGTCCGGGTGGCCGAAGATCTCATCAGCAACATCGGTGCCGGCCAATGCCATTTGCTTAATCTGAGCAATATCCCAAGATGTGCCATCGGCGAAGATAATCGACTCAACTGGTGTATGGCCATCTAGACCCGCCTGATAAGAAAACTGATCCTTGATTCGAATCTGATCACCAGTGGCGGTGCGGCTTATCACCAGGTCGTATTGATCACGACGCAAAACGACATCCCCAGGAACAGCATCAGTCAGTTGCAGTCTGTCGTTACCGCTTTCGTCCTGAATGAGATCGACACCGTTACCAACGGAGAAACGGTATAGATCATCTCCCTGACCACCTTGCAGCTGGTCGTTGCCGGAACCGCCCACTAGTGTGTCGTCACCTTGGCCGCCCTGAAGCAAATCATCGCCGGCGCCGCCACTAAGTAGGTCATTGCCTGCAAAGCCTTCAATGTGGTCTGCACCATCGCCGGAAGAAATCGTATTGTCTAGATCGTTAGCCTGGATATGATCGTCTCCCGTCGAGCCAGCCAGCGTTCTCGCATTAAGGCCCTCGGAATTCAATACTTCCAGATTTCCTAGCGCATCCTCAAGGATCAGCCCGCGCTGCGGACTGCTACCATCGAAGAACCTTTCAAACGTCAATGTGTCCTGACTATTACCTAGGAAAGAGACGACGAGACTGTCGCCGCTACGACGTAACAACAACTGTTCAAGGCTGTAGCCCTCAACCTTGATAGTGGCTACATCTGGTAGCCCGCTTACGCGGTCATGGTCACTACCTTGCCGGAAGATATAAGTGTCTTTTTCGCCGCCCCAATAGAGATCGTTGCCGACGCCACCGTCAAGTACGTTCTCGCCAGCCCCGCCAGAGAGCTCGTCACTGCCATCCCCCCCCAGCAAGGTGTCGTTACCACCGCCCCCGGTTAAATGGTCGTTTCCGGCCCCCCCCGATAGATGATCATCCCCGTCGTAGCCATGGAGCACATCATTGCCAGCACCACCGTCAAGGACATCATCTGTTGCATAGCCATAAAGGCTATCAGCCCCATCAGTGCCAACCTGTACAATCTGCTTGACCGACTCGACACTCCATGAAGTACCGTCAGCGAAAACGATTCGATCAATCTGATAACCGTCGGTGGCATCACTTTCGAAGTAGTGTTCAACCGTCAGTGTGTCGTCACTGCCTTGAATGCTCAAGATGAGCTTGTTCTGCAGACGAGTCAGACGAACATCGGCAGGTAAGACATCGGCAGCGAGCTGGATAACGTCCTCGGAACCAGCAGAACGGTCAAAGTTATTGATCACATCCTGCCCGTAACCGCGACCGAACAGGTAGGTATCTGAGCCTTCCCCGCCGGTGAGGTAGTCATTGCCGGCGCTGCCATCCAGAGTGTCACCGCCATCGCCACCCTCAAGACGATCATTACCCTCGCCGCCAATCAAATGATCATTCCCTTGATTACCAATCAAGGTGTCGTGACCCGCGCCGCCGTTGATCAGGTCATCTGACGCATAGCCGTATAAGGTGTCCGCCCCGCTTGTGGGCTGCAAAACTAGCTGCTTGATTTGCTCAAGCGTCCAGAAGCTACCGTCGGCAAAAACGATTCGATCAATAAAATGTCCGCTCGTTGCATCACCAGCAAAGAAACTCAGAATAGAAACAGAATCACCTGTATCAATGATGGTGAGTACAAGGTCATCGTTACCGCTGCGAGTCAAACGGATATCCGATTGAGCGATACCTGCGGAAAGGCTTAGTACATCTAACCTCCCAACCGTATTATCGAGGTTTAAAATTCGATCATTGCCGTCGCCGCGACCAAATACATATGTATCTGAGCCTGCACCACCGTTTAAACTATCACTCCCTCGCCCACCAACCAGAGTATCATCACCTACTCCACCATTCAGCGTATCGTTTCCCAAACCACCGAAAAGGGTATCATCCCCACCTTTTCCATCTAGCAGGTCATTGCCAATACCGCCTTCGATTAGATCACTACCTGAATAGCCTAGTAATTGATCATCAGCATCGGTTGAAGCAATTACAGCTACCTTGATCTCATCAACATTCCAAGAAGACCCATTAGAAAAATCTATGCGATCTATTTGGTATCCACCAGCACCATCCTTATAAAAGAATGACTGTATACGCAAACTGTCGAGCCCGCCCTCCAGATATATCAAAAGATCGTCGCTAGACCGGCGTAACGAAACCTGATGCTTCTCTAAACTGCCACCTAGTAATACACGATCTAGGCGAGAGGCGGAGGTATCATGGTTATAAATAACATCATGGCCTGATCCAAAACCAAATCGATATGTATCCGAACCAATTCCGCCATTTAAATAGTCATTTCCCTCACCGCCATCTATGACATCATTACCTGCACCACCCATAATGTTGTCATTACCACCGCCTCCCGACAAGGTGTCATTACCACCATTGCCCTCAATCAACTCGTGTGAATCAGAACCAGATATCGTATCAGCAGACTCGTAACCCTGCAGCCGAGTTAGGCCTTCACCTGGCGACAAAACCAATCTCATTATCTCATCACGCCCCCAGGATTGCCCGCCAGCGAACAAGATCTGATCTATCTGGTATCCGCCCTTGGCATCTAGATAGAAGAATCTTTCAACTTTTAAAGAGTCATTTTGCCCTTTTATTTTCAGTAGCAGATCATTACCAACGCGAGAGACATCAATATCCTCCTTGGTCAGACCGCCAGAAATAGAGACGACATCAAATCGACCTATGGATCGATCATAGCTATGAATAACATCGTTACCAGAGCCGATCCCAAATACATATGTATCCGCCCCCTCGCCTCCGTCTAAATAGTCATCTCCAGCCCCGCCGTTAAGAATATCGTTGCCCGCCTCACCAAACAGCATATCATTGCCGCTCCCGCCGACAATGATATCTCTCCCTGCGCCCCCATTTAAATAATCACTACCCTCTTTACCCAATAAATAATCGTCGCCGTTATTACCCTGTATTTGGTCGTCCGCACCCGAGCCAATAGCGAAATCGACTCCACCCTCTAAAGATTTATTCTGTCCATTCTGATCTAAGAAGCTGAATATTGTTTGCGGCCCTAGCTGAACCGCCACTGCTGACCTGTTCTCTGGCGTTAATGATTCAACCCATACCCCAAGCCTGTTAGACCACTCATTCAAAGGCCCCCTCAGCTCTTTCATGAGTTCAAACAAGTCCACAACTGCATTAACGGGATCGGCCTCGTAAGCAGCCTCCAGCTTATTTGAAACGCTGCTATAATCTAGGGAGACACCATCCGATGTCACACCAACCTGGATTTCTCCCAAGTACTTGGATAGCCGAGTTTGAAGGATTAACCCCTGATACACAGACTCTAACAGTGCCTCATATGCTTGATTGATAAACGCGGCTTGAGTACCATTAACTGCCAAATGCTTTTCTGTAATATAATACGTAGCGTCTCCTGATTCGATTCCACCACCGAACGTAGTACGCCCCCCCTGAATAGAACCAGCACCTACACTTGCACTAACAAACTCTTTGCCACTGCTATCTACAGTTTTAGTCGATATGAATTTGAAAAAATCTTGCCCGTTAAAAATCTCTAGAACTTTTATTTTTTCTAAAAGAGCTTTCTGAGCTAATTGTTCCGCCGAGGGCTCATTGAGACCTCCACCGATAGAGATAGACCCGACATTGTTTCCGTTACTCCCCGATGTTCCGGCGGCAAATTCGATGCTATCTGGCTTTTCCCAAGAGTAAGAAAAAACGAACTTTGCTTTATCAGTATTGAGGTCAGAGACCCGCTGATCGAAGGTTCTGAAATTCGAACTAGCAGCCCATTCCCTTACCACGCCAGCGATCATTCCTATTTGCTGGAGTCTGGTTCCACCTTGGGAGTAGTCAGACAATGCTCTCTTCAAATGCGGATTAAGCATAGTAGCTTCGCGCAGATCACGGACTGCTCCCGAGCCATACATATCGGGTAGTGATTTGGCCGATGCATCGAGCGTTATGGTATCGGTAAACTTCCTATAAAAAGGATTAGAGGCCAAGTCGAGGTTCGCCGCTTGGGGCAGGCTAGAACTGATATAGCTAGCGCTACCATCATTTCTAACATAACTCCCTAGAGCACTAATCAAATTGCCATTAGACTCCTGAGCGACACTATTAGAAGTTAAGTTAATCGCGACGATGCCGTGATCAGAAAGGGTTTTCAGTTCCCCTTGCTGAGACAGGCCGTCTTGATTAGCATCATTCCAGATAAGAACTTCGCCAAATCGATCATCTTGTATGTTAAAGATACCATCTGAGTTTGTATCAAAGTCACTTAAAGCGTCGAATCCATTTGCAGCCTTCGAGCCATCAATTTTTATAGTATCTACACCGAAGAGTTCCCCCCCATTATCTATTTGACGGTTTCCATTTCTGTCGAGCACCAGGAAGCCATCGTCACCGCCCAGCCATCCAGTGCCGGTTCTTACCCCATCGCCATCAAAATCAAAGACAATTCCGAGATTAGATGGAACAGTTTCAACTCCATCACCATCCAAATCGAGTGCTAAAGGATCCACTCGTGGAACAAAATTCATAGCAGACATGAAGCCGGAATTAGCCATTGGTGCAATTGCGCAACTTGCACCCGTGTCGTAATAGGTGATCAAATCTCTAATGATATCTTTACTGTCTTCACTCACACGATTATCATCTAGATAACCCTGCCACTTATCCATCAGGTCTCTAAGTGACTCTTTTAAGTTATCATCAATTGGCTGGGCATTTAAATTTTCAGGAAAATTTTCCGGGTCAGTTCTAGGATCATTCTGAGGGTCAGTGATCAAATCTCCGCGCTTCAGCTTATCAAGTACTGCATCACCGATGTCACCAGCACTAGACCAATCTTGCTGACCGAGTTGACGCCCTACGTCGTTATTGTACAAATCCCCATTCATATCGCGCTTGCCGCGCTCAGACTCGAAATTTCTCGAATTTCGACTTTCTATGTAATCACCACCCAGCCTTGATATTCCAGGCGTCGAAAGCCAAGACCAAACCGCATTGGTGTAGGCGTGCCTAAAAGCGTCAAAACTTGGATCAGAATCGGGAAAATCCGAAGTCCCTGTTCGGCTTTCGTACATGTCTCTAGCTTTATCTTGCCACCACTCTCGGCTTAACGGAGTTTTTTGCATCATTGATCTTTCAGCCATGACTCTTCCTTAACGTCATAAGTTAGTTATTTATTAACTTCTCTGTGAAGCATCCTAATCTTGGCGCCTTGAAATAAATAACCTCTGTTCTGGTCAAAGATTTTTGTGATATATGGAACACATACCAAACGCCATCCTCCGCGGGAAAGCTCTTCCCATTTAATATTCTCGAAAGCTCCGCATTCTGTTTCTCAATTCGGTCGATATCATAAGAGGGATAGATACAAACATGCTCCCCACTCGCGGTGAGCGGTGCCTCTTCGAATCTGCTTAGAAACTCATTCGTTTCATCGGCGATCAAGCGAGACTCTTGATAATCACCTAATTTCCAAGACCTTAAGCCCTCACCTAGCCATAAAAAAAACAAAGCCAAGATCAAAAGTACAGCCGGCAGCCAGACGAACCATGAGATTAACTTGAAATAAAGCTTTCTCCGCCTTTCTCTCTTAGAGAGCAGGTACACAACACTCCAAGCTAGTAAAAAAAACACATATAGAAAAAGCCATTTAACTAACATTTCCTCTCCGATTGAAAACTACGCTTTTTTGCTGGCCGATGTAATCCACTTTCAATGTTACCTCACTAACGCTCTATCAAACTTTCGTCTACGTATTGCTGTAGCGGGCTTAAGAAATAGTCGATCACTCTTCGCTTCTGCGTTTTAACCTCTGCCCTGACGGCCATCCCTGGAGAAAGCTCTACAAAGTGCCCACCTACAGCTATTTTGCTGTCTTTGAGTTGAATCCGTGTGCTGTAAACCAAACCTAGCTTCTCGTCCTCAATCGCATCACTGGATACGCTCACCACAGTCCCATCTACCACGCCGTATTTTGTGAAGTTAAAGGTCTCGACCTTCACTTCTACGGCCTGGCCAGGACGTACGAAACCGACGTCCTTGTTCTCCAGCATCGCCTCAACTTCCACCGGCTGATCGCTCGGGACAATGACCATCAGCGGCTGGGCCTGAGTTACAACACCGCCTTGGGTATGGATCGCCAGTTGCTGGACAGTCCCATCAACAGGAGCAGTGAGCTGCGTGAGTCGGTTACGTTGCTCAGCCTTCCGCAGTTCTTGAGTGAGGCTTGCAGCACGGACGTCCGCATCATTCTGCAGATCCAGCATTGCCCTGCGTGTCTGGGCTAACACCCCCATGCGCTGCTGCTGCGCTGCTTTTAAAGCGGCCTCCAGTTCGCTGATGCGCGCTTTTTGCTGTGCCAGCTCACGCTCCTGATTCAGGAGAATCTGCTCTTTTTCCAGGTAGGCATGCTTGGCGACGAATTGCTTATCGAGCAGGCCACGGTAGTCGGCTGCCAGCTCACGGGAGATAGGAAGCGTTTTACTGAGTGCAGTGATAGAAGCTCGAATAGAGCGTATTTCAGCCTCGCGCTGCTCGATCTGGGCATCGCTTTGATCGAGGGCTGCACGCAGTTCGAGATACTGACCTTGCACCCATCGCTGCAGGCTGTCTCGCTGCGCGGGAGTGGCGTCAGGAATAAAGCCGGAAACCGATGCGGGCTCGGTCTTATCGCTTATTGCCTGCAGGAGCAGCCGAGCTCGGGCGCTATCCACTTGGGCGGCCAGCAGCTCACTGGCGAGTCGCTCGACATCGGCAGTGGTTATCTGGCTATCCAGTTCAACGAGCAATTCGCCGGCCTTGACCTTCTGCCCGTCATACACATGGATGGCCTTCACCACGGCGACCTCATTGGGCTGTATCACCTTGGTCTTGCCGCTCGGCACGATCTTGCCGGTCGCAGTGGCCACGACATCGATCTTGCCGATACAGGCCCAGAGCAAAGCGAGCGCCGCGAAAATCATGATCGTCCACTGAATGTAACGTGGCGCTGGGTGCACGGGCTTCTCCTGTAAAGCCAATGCGGCAGGCAGGAACTGGATTTCGTGATTCAGCCGAGGAGGCGCGTCCATCGCCTTACGGTTACTCCATGAGTGCCGCCAGGCGCTGCGATAACGACTCATCAACTCACGTTTAGCACCCATGGCTGTCATCCTTTGCCGATTGCAATGGGTATGCTGCGCGCACGACTATCTCTGTACTCATGCCACATCCCCCTGCTGCAACCGATGCAGACGTGAGTAATGCCCCGCCTGGTGGGTCAGCAACTCCGAGTGACTGCCCTGCTCCACGATCTGGCCGCGATCCATGACCACGATGCGGTTGGCATCGCGCACGGCAGAAAGCCGGTGGGCAATGATGATCACCGTCCGCCCCTTACAGATGGCCTGCATGTTTTGCTGGATGACCCGCTCGGATTCGTAATCGAGGGCACTGGTGGCCTCGTCGAAAATCAGGATGCGCGGGTTGCCGATCAGTGCTCGGGCGATAGCCACTCGCTGCCTTTGACCACCCGACAGCGAGGCGCCGTGCTCACCGACGACGGTGTCGTAGCCTTCCGGCAACTCGAGGATGAAGTCATGGGCCCCCGCCATCTTGGCGGCCTGCATCACGACCTCGATAGGCGCGCCGGGATCGGTCAGGGCGATGTTTTCCCGAATGCTGCGGGCGAACAGCATATTGTCCTGCAGCACCACGCCAATCTGTCTGCGCAGAGACGACACGTCTGCCAACGCGAGGTCCATGCCATCGACCAGAACACGGCCCCGCTCTGGGGTATACAGGCGCTGCAACAAGCGTGTCAGCGTGCTCTTGCCCGAGCCGGAGCGGCCCACGACCCCGATTACCTCACCCGCCTGGATCTTCAAGCTGACTCCACGCAGCACTTCGGAACCATCCGGCCGGTAGCGGAACTGCACCTGGTCGAATTCGACATCGCCCTTGAGCGGCGGCAAGGCGCTGCGCGAGGCCTGGGACATTTCCGTACGGCTGTTGAGAATATCGCCAAGGCGCTGAACGGATACGCCCGTCTGCTGGAAGTTCGTCCACAGTTGAGCGAGGCGCATGATCGGCTGCGACACCCGGCCGGCCAGCATGTTGAAAGCGATCAACTGGCCAACACTCAGCTGCCCATCGATCACCAAACGGGCGCCCAGCCACAAGGTCGCCACCGTCACCAGCTTGCCAATCAGGCCGACGCTTTCGTTGGCCAGGTTCGACAGGTTCTGGGTCTTGAAGCTTGCAGCCACGTAACAGGCGAGCTGGTTATCCCACTTGCGGTTGATCTGCGGCTCGACCGCCATGGACTTGAGTGTGTCGATACCGTTGACGGTTTCCACCAGAAACGCCTGGTTCTCCGCACCTCGGGTGAAACTTTCGTTCAGCCGCGCGCGAAGTACCGGCGTAATCAGCAGAGAAACGATGAAGTACAGCGGCAGCGACAGGATGACCACCAGAGTCAGCCAGCCGCTGTACATGAACATCACGGCGATAAAGACCACCGAAAACAGTACGTCCAGCACGAGCGTGATCGCGTTACCGGTCAGGAAGCTGCGGATGTTCTCCAGCTCGCGAACCCGGGCGACCGAGTCACCCACCCTGCGCGCCTGGAAGTAGGACAAGGGCAGCGTGACCAGATGGCGGAACAGCCGTGACCCTAGCTCCACATCGATTCGGCTGGCCGTGTGGGCGAAAACATAGCTACGCAGCCCTGACAGCAGCGTCTCGAAAATCATGATGCCAAGCAGGCCGATGGCAATCACGTCGAGGGTGGTCAGACCGCGGTGCACCAGTACCTTGTCCATGACCACCTGAAAGAACAGTGGCGTCAGCAACGCGAATATCTGCAGCACGAAGGAGACGAGCAGCACCTCCCCGAGCAGCTTGCGGTATTTGACGATCGCCGGAATGAACCAGGTGAAGTCGAAGCGCGATAGCTCGCCGCTCATCGAGGCCTCGGAGCGGATCAGCAGCAGATCCCCCGTCCAGCGAGCCTCCAGGTCTTCCAGGGTGAGCACTTCAGGACGCTGCGCACGAGGGTCGTGGATCAGCGCCTTGCCTTCATCCATCCGCGCGATGATGAAAAAACGGCCCTCAGTGTCGACGGCTATGGCCGGCAGCGGCGTCTGCGTCAGTCGCGAAAGCGAACTGCGTGCGGACTTCGCTTTAAGGCCGAGCTTTTTCGCAGCCAGCAGGATTTCTGGGCGACCAAACAGTCGACCATCTTCGGCGTATTCGTGGGTGAGTTGTTCAGGGGAAGCGGCAACGTTGTGAAAACGCGCCAACATGACCAGGCAGGCAAGGCCTGTGTCCAGCTCAGGGGCTGGCTCGGGAGCAGCTGAATCGTTCAGCATTTGTGCATCCGTGCATGTGGGATGGCGAAGCGCCATAGCTCATGCGGATTCTACTCAGGCGCCGCAATAGAGCAAGATGCCGAACACCAACTGGATCACAGAATTTTCAGTGCAGCTGCGTCGCCTGCAAAGAACCAGGGTAGAGGCGTCGCCCTGTTGATTTCCGCCTGGCGCGATGCCTGTCTCCAGCTGCCCGAAGGGCGTATCAACGCTGATTCCCACCAGCGCCCGCTGCCGGCAGAAAATCGCGATCAGGATCGTAATCCGACTTCAGATAACCGGAGAATTCTTCGAGATCACCAACACCCAGGAGCCCCGCAGCCTGTTTGAGCTTGAAGTTATCGATGATGTAGTCATAGCGGAAATTGTTGTAGTCACGAACAGCCGCATACAGTTGGCGCTGGGCATTCAGCACATCAGCCATATTGCGAGTCCCTACCCGCAATCCGACCTCGTTAGCCTCCAGGGACATCCTGCCGGATTTGATGGCCTGTAGCCGTGCAGCAACCTGCTCCACGCCGGCGTTGATCGCCCGATGCGAGCTTCTCGTCACGAAAACGACCTCGCGCCTGGCGTTTTCGCGGTCATCCTCGCTCTTCGCCAGAAGCTCCACCGATTGCCGTACCTGGGAGCGAGTCATGCCGCCGCTATAGAGGGGAATGTTCAACTCGATACCGATGCTGCTTTGCGCCACGTCATCGCGGTAGTCGCTGCGGCCAAAGTCGGATGGGTTGTTGTAGCCGAAGCTGTCGTTGTCTCCTTTTCGGTAGGAGGCGACGACATCGACGGTGGGTGCAAACCCCGCCTTGCTTTGCCTGACCTTCTCTTCAGCGAAGCTGACCGCGTGGTTGCTCGCGAGCAGGTTGAGGTTCTGCCTGGTGGCCGAGTCGACCCATACCGCTGCATCATTGGGGAATGGCGGGTTTACCGGCATGGAATGATCTACGCCATCGATATAGGCATAGTCGCGCGTGGTCAGCCGGAACAGCACATCGAAGGCCTCATCGGCGTTACGTTGAAAGACCTTGCTGTTCGCCTTTGCCAAGTCATAGGCAGCCTGTGCGTCGAGCACATCGGTGATGCTCGCCACACCGCCCTCCAAACGTCCTTGAGCCTGTGCCTGCTGCTCCAGCAAGGCCGACTCTTCCGCACGGGAGGCAGCAAGGGCATCGAGCTGACGCAGCACTTCGAAATAGGCCTCGGCAACCCTCAGGATCAATGCCTGCTCCTTGGCTGCCAGCTCCATTTCCGCCTGGGCGACATCGGCCTGGGCAGCCTTGAGCTCGAACCAGCGATCGAGGCGAAACAGCGGCTGAGTAAGGCTTGCGCGAAGTGTCGTGCCACTGCGGGAGCGAATCAGTTCCGGCTTGTCCCTGTCCAGCCGGGTCGACTCGCTGACCATCCCGGCAGTGATGCTCGGCAGCAACCCAGAACGCGCCTGAGGGGTCGCCTCGGTACGCGCCTGATACTCATGGCGTGCAGCCGACAGCTCCGCGTCGTTCAGCGCGGCCTGGGTGTACACCGACAGCAGACTGGCCCGGGTAGCGGACTGCCCTTCGCGGCTTTGTGCGTGGCCGACCATCGAAACCAGCAGCAAGGACATCAAGCCCGCGCGCGCAACGAAATATCTCATCAACGATCCTTGTCAAATTGCCATCATGAGCGGGCATGGTGGCGAATCCTAAGAGATCGGTGGATTACGTCAAGATGAAAAATCTCGAGTCAGGAGCTGGCTCAAGTTTATGGCCCGTTTTTTAGGCGCCTGAACGATTCGCAGAGGTCGTCCTATCGTATTGTCGAGGCATCTCCAGGTGCCGCGTAACATGATTCGGTCACACATGGGCCGCTATCCTCACCAAGGCGCATCTGCACGCAGCCCCTATTTCCCGCAGTGATTTCTTCAGGGCTTCATCCTGCCAAATGCGTCGCAAAAAAATGTGACCGCACAGTCATTTAATCATCTAAAAGTAAATATGCGTTCTAACGTTATGGGTGATACCCAATGCCTCATTCGCTACTTCCGCAAATCGGCAGAACCATTGCCACCATTGGCAGCAATCAGTTCACCATTGCCCTTCACGGCCTGATTGCGGCGAAGCTCAGCGTGGATGCGATTCACTTCCAGTCGGAGGCCACCCTCCCCTCGGCCATCGAGTCGGCGCAGTCGCTGGACGATGTAATCACCTCCAATTGCGGTGAATCGGCGGCCGATGACGCCTCTAAGCTCTGCCTGGAAGAAACCACCGAGAACTTCCGGCATCGCATCGTGCTGTTGCGCAAGGCGCCAATGTTCAGCGAGCAGGAGAGCACTCAGTTGAAGCACCTGGCGCCGCTGCTTTTTTCGTTGCTCGAACAGCACCTGCAAGCCCACCGACGCCGCGTCGACATTTCAACGAGCATCGAATACCGCTTTCGAGAGCGCCTGCGTGAAACCGGCATGAAGCTTTCCGAGCGCGAGCAGCAGGTTTGTCTTGGCCTGCTTGCCGGTCACACCGTGCCGCAACAGGCCGAGCAACTGACACTCACGGTCAATACCGTCGGCAGCTACATGCGCAGGGCCACGGCCAAGTTGGGAATAAGCGGCCGAAATGCCCTGATGCGCTGGCTGTACGACTCGCCCGAGGACATGGCATCGGCCAATTGATGCCCCTTGCCTGCGCTGGCCAACGGCATCAGTCACGGGCCAGGGCGTTGATCGGATCGAGCCTGGAGGCATTGCGTGCTGGCACGAAACCGAACAGCACGCCGATCAGCGTCGAGCAGGCGAACGCCGTTATCACTGACAGGGGGGAAAACACCATTTCCCATTGCCTGAAGAACAGCGTGAACAGATAGCCGATCCCGTAGGACAAGGCGATGCCTATGACCCCGCCGATCAGGCAGACCATGATCGCCTCCACCAGAAACTGCTGACGAATGTCCGACTGCCTCGCCCCCACGGCCATGCGGATGCCGATCTCCCGGGTACGCTCGGTCACCGAAACCAGCATGATGTTCATCACGCCGATGCCGCCGACCACAAGCGAGATCACCGCGATCAACGACAGCAGCAGGGTCAGCGAGCGGCTGGTCTTGTCCACGGTCTGCATCACGCTGTCCAGGTTATTGGTGAAGAAGTCCTTGGTGCCGTGGCGCTGCAGCATCAGCGCGTTGATGCGTTCCTCCACTGCCTTGCTGGGCATGCCGTCCTTGACCCGTACACTGATACTGTCCAGGTGCCGCTGGCCCAGTACGCGCCCGGCAGCCGTCTCGTAGGGCATCCAGAAATTGAGGGTGTTGCCGGCGATGAACAGGTTCTTCTGGTCGGCGGTGACACCGATCACCGTGCACGGCAGTTGGCCGACCAGAATCACCTGGCCGAGTGGGTTCACATCGGCGCCGAACAGACGCTGCGCGGTGTTGTGGTCGAGCACCACGACCTGAGCCTGGCGTCGGGCATCCTCGTCGCTGAAGCTGATACCGGCGGCGAGCCGCAGGTTGCGCACCTGGAAGTAGCGGCTGCTGACTCCATTGAGCTGGGCGTCGACGTCCAGATTGCGGTAACGCAACAGCATGCTGCGGCCCACCACCGGTGTAGCGCTGTCGACGTAATACAGTTGATTGAGCGCCGTGACGTCGGCGGGCAGCAGCGTCTCGATCGACTTGGCCCGGCTATCGCCGAAGTTGCTGCCCGCATAGATATCGATGGTGTTGCTGCCGATGGCCTGGATGTCCTTCAGCACGTAGCGCTTGGCGCCTTCACCGATGGCAGAGATCGACACCACGGAGGTGATGCCGATGATGATCCCCAGCATGGTCAGCAAGGTGCGCATGCGATGCGAGATCAGCGCTATCCAGGCCATGGCGAAGGCTTCGCGAAACAGCCCCAGGCTCGCGACCCAGCCGCGCCGGGGCGCTGCCTGGATCTGCTGCAGCGGCGCCTCGCGAACGCCGGGAGCATGGCGCCGGTCGCTGACGATCTGCCCGTCACTGACCTCGATCACCCGCTCGGCGTGCTCGGCGATCTTCGGGTCGTGGGTGACCAGTATCACCGTGTGCCCGGCAGCGTGCAGCTCGCGCAGGATGCTCATCACCTCACGCCCGCTGGCGCTGTCCAGCGCACCGGTAGGCTCATCGGCGAGTATCACCTGACCGCCGTTCATCAGCGCTCTGGCGATGCTCACCCGTTGTTGCTGGCCGCCGGAAAGCTGGCTCGGCCGGTGCTCCAGATGGCCACCCAGCCCCAGCCGGGTCAGCAGCGCCTCGGCGCGCTGGTCCCGTGCCACCTGCGGCGTACCGGCATAGACGGCCGGGATTTCCACGTTGCGAACCGCGTCCAGATGGGGCAGCAGGTGGTAGCGCTGAAAGATGAAGCCGAAGTGGTCGCGGCGCAGTGCCGCCAGGACGTCATCGTCGAGCGAGCGCGTCTCCTGCCCCTTGACCTGATAGCTGCCTGCGCTGGCGTGGTCCAGGCAACCGAGAATGTTCATCAGGGTCGACTTGCCCGAGCCGGAGGCACCGATGATCGCCACCAGTTCACCGGCATGAATATCCAGATCGATACCGCGCAGCGCGTTGAATTCACGGTCACCGGCCATGAAGCGTCGACTCAGGTTCCTGAGCCGCAGCAGCGGTATGCCGGCGTCCACCGGAGGGTTTTCGAGCGGCAGCAGATCGACCTTCTGGTTCATGCTCAGCTCCCGGCCACGATCGCCTGTGGATCGGCGATCACCACGCGCTCGCCCTCCTCGAGCCCACTCAGGATCTCGACCTGGACCTTGTTGTTGATGCCGATGGTGACCTGGCGTGGCTGCGCGAAGCCCTGGGCATCCAGCACCCGGACGGTGTGGGTACCGTCGCCGGTGCTGGCTCCGAGCGCCGCGACCGGCACGTTCAAGGCATTGCTGGAGGTGTCGAGGACGATGCGCACCTGGGCGGTCATGCCGATACGCAGACGCTGATCGGGGTTGGGAACGTCGAACAGCGCGTTGTAGAAAACCGCCGCGTTCTTTCGCGCCGAGGTGTTGTTCTCGGTTTCCAGGTAGTCCTGGGGAGCCGGTTCGGTGCCGCGCAAGGTGGCGTAATAGCGCTTGTCTTCGCCCAGGATGGTGAAATACAACGGCTGCCCCGGGTTGATGTGGATGACATCGGCTTCCGATACCTGGGCCTTGATGGTCATGTTGTCCAGGTTAGCGAGCTTGAGCAGCACCGGCACCATTTGCTGGGCGATCACCGTCTGACCTTCCTGAGTCACGATGCCCACCACCTCGCCATCGATGGGCGCGACGATGCGCGCGTAGCCGAGGTTCACCTTGGCGGTATCGATCTGCACCTGCGCGCTCTTGATCTTCGCGTCGAGCGATCCGAGGTTGGCCTCGAGCACGTCGTAATCGGACTCGGCCTTCTCGAAATCCTGGCGCGACACGGCCTGGTCAGCCTGCAGTTGCCGATAGCGCTCGTACAGTCGCTTGGCCTGTTTCACCTGCGCCAGGGTCGAACGCCGTTCGGCCTGCAGTTGCTCCTCGTCGACCTCAGCCTGACGCAGGGTATTGCGCAAGACCAGCGGGTCTATCTGGGCCAGCCACTGGCCCTTTTGCACCTTGTCGCCCAGTTTCACCTTGAGCGACATCAACTGCCCGGAAACCTGGGCGCCCACATCCACCTGCCTGACGCCCTCCAGTGTTCCGGTGGCCAGCACGGCATCCTCGATATCGCCACGGCTCACCTCGGCACTGATGTAACTCGGCGGCTTGGCAGGTGAGCCGATGGCGTACAGCCCAACGCACCCTGCCAGCAGCAATGCCCCCAGCCACCCCATACGACGCATTCTCGATTTGCTCATGATTCCTTCACAGCCATGTGAGGACATCGCCCGAACAGGCGCGGGCGACGTCAGATTCTCGATAGCGGCCACCCTCGCCCTGCGCTGGATTCGGCGCAGGGCATGGGCAGGCCGTCCGCTCATTTGCCCAGCCCGGACTCACCCGGTCATGACAGGGCCTCCTCGATACCGCTGGCTTGCGTCTCGTACCACCAGGCGGCGAGGCTGTAAGCATCCGGGGCCTTGAGGATGCTGAAATGGTCACCCGGGCCGTGCCACAGGCTCAGCTGTGGCAGCAACTGCCCCCAGGCGGCTGCGGCGCCCGCCTGCGCGAGGCGATTCGCCAGCGCATCGAGGCTCGGGTCGGCCACCTGAACCAGGTTCACCGCGCCGCCGTAACCGCCAGGCTGTGGCCGATAGGCGCTACGCAGGGCACTGCCGAAGGTACGCACGATGCCCTGCAGAGCCTGGGCAGCGAATCGGGACGGCAACAGACCGACCCCGACCATGGCCTCTTCCAGTAGACGCATCTGCGTACCGTCGTCATGGCTGGCGAACGCCTGCGTACACAGGCCCAGGGACTTGCCGCTGGACAGCTGCAACGCTTCGATCAGGCGTTCCAGTACCGCCGTGCTGGTGTAGGCCTTGCTGTAGCGGGCATCGTCGTCCGGCGCTTCGCTGTCGATCAGCGTCAGCGAACTGACCTGCCGGCCCTTGGCCTCCAACTGGCAGGCCAGGGCATGGGCGACCCAACCGCCGAACGAGTGCCCCACCAGATGCAGCGGCCCCTGCGGGTAGTGGGCCTCCAGCGCCGCCAGGTAATGGCGAGCGGCAGCTTCCACCCGGCTGTGCGGCAGGCTGCGTCCGTCCAGTCCTCGCGCTTGCAGGCCATGGATCGGCCAGTCGCCGCCCAGTGCCTCGGCCAGGCCGATGAAGCTGGTCACGCTGTCACCGGCGCCGGGCACGCAGAACAGCGGGGTGCGTTCGGCCTTGCCACTCTGGATCGCCAACAGCGTCGCATGGGGCTCGCTATCGGGCCGTTGCTGCGATGCGCCGCGCAGCGCGTCGCCCAGCACCTGGGCGAGCACTGCGACGTGGGGCGCACGCATCAGGCTCATGTGATCCCCCGGCACGCTCAAACGCTGAAGGTACGGCGCAGGCAGTACCGTTTCCCAGCCGTTGCAGACGCTGGCCTGCGCCGGAGCCTGCTCGCGCTGCTCGGCACAGAACAGGTGTACGGGCAGAGCGAGTGGTTGCAGTTGGTAATGGGCCAGGGCATATCCGTGGGCCACTTCGCGCGCCAGGAAATGCCGCAGATCCCGGTCGCTGGCCTGAGCCAGCTCGTCGTAGAGCAGTTGCTCGTGGCGACACGCCTGCAGCAGCTCATCGAAAGCAGGCAGCACCGCTCTGGCCTGCCAGGCCGCCAGGCGTACCTGGGCAGCGGCCCCCGTCTCGCCCTGGGCCTGCCAGTGCGCCTGGCAATGGGCGAGCAGATGGCGCTGCAGCGCATCCGGCCCCTGCCAGCGCGCCTTGCCCTGATCGGTCAGGCGCGGAATGTAGCTGTCGATCAGGCCAACGAAGCCGACCTCTTCGTCCATGCCAGCCAGTTGGCTGGCGACCTCGTAGGCCAGCACGCCACCGAACGACCAGCCGGCGACGCGATACGGGCCCCTGGGCTGCACGCTACGCATCAACTCGATGAACCGCGCGGCCAGGCATTCGATGGTGTTCAGCTGCGGGGCGCCCAGGGCGATGCCCGGCAGGCCGTAGATAGGAAACTCACCGCCCAGATGCTGACCCAGCACCGGAAAATAGGCGTCCAAGCCGGTGAAGTCGTGGAACAGGAACAGCGCCGGCTCGTCACCGCCAGCCCGTACCTCGATCAGCTCACGCACCGACACCGCGGCCGGGCGCTGTTGCAGCAGTTCGGCCAGCGCCGCGATATCAGGCCGCTGGAACAACTCGGCCAGGGTCACTGGCAGCCCAGCGTCCTGCATCAGGCTGACCAGACGGATGGCCGACAGCGAGTGCCCGCCCAGTTCGAAGAAGTTGTCGCGACGACCGACCGGGCCGACCTCCAGCACTTGCGTCCAGAGCTCGGCCAGACGCTGTTCGAGTGCGCTGCCCGGTGCCTCGTAGCCACCGGTTGTCGCGTTGCCCGCAGCCAACTCGGGCAGTGCGCGACGGTCGACCTTGCCGTTCTGGGTCAGCGGCATGGCGTCCAGGCCCATGTAGAACGCTGGCACCATGTATTCCGGCAGGCGCTCCAACAGGTGGCTGCGAATCGCCGAGCCCTCCAGCGCCGGGTCACGACGGGTGAAGTAGGCGACCAGGCGCACCGCGTCGTCCTCCATCTGCTGGGTCACGACTACGGCCTCACCGATACCGGGGCACTGCGCCAGGTGCTGCTCGATTTCGCCCAGCTCGATACGCACGCCACGGATCTTCACCTGATCGTCGTTGCGTCCCAGGTAATCCAGGGTGCCGTCATCCAGCCAGCGCACCAGGTCGCCGCTGCGGTACATCCGCGCGTCAGGCTGCGTGACGAACGGGTCGGCGAGGAAGCGCTCGGCGGTCAGTTCCGCGCGGTTCAGGTAACCCCGCGCCACCCCCGCACCGCCGATGTACAGCTCGCCCGGAACGCCGACCGGGACAGGCTGACAACGCGCATCGAGCACATACAGGCGCGCATGGAACACCGGCTTGCCGATGTGCAGCACGCCACCAGGCGCCATCACTCCGGAGCTGGCCACCACCGTGGCCTCGGTGGGCCCGTAGTTGTTGACCACCGCAAAACCGGGATCACGGGGGAACTGGCGCAGCCGGTCACCGCCGATCAGCAGGGTGCGCAGCGTCGGGTGACGCAGCTCGCGACTGAACGCGTACTCGGCCACCGGGGTGGGCAGGAAGGCCACCTGCAGCGGCTGCGCCTGCCACCAGTCGAGCAAGGCGTCGAGCTGTTCGTTGCCGATGTGCGCTGGCGGCAGGTGCAGGGTCGCCCCCGCGCACAGCGCTGGCCAGACTTCCCAGGCCATGGCGTCGAAGCCGAAGCCGGCGACGCTGGCGGTGTGGCTGCCAGCCTTCAGGTCGAAGGCCTGGCAATGCCAGTCCACCAGGTTGTTGAGGCTCTGGTGCTCGACCATCACGCCTTTCGGCTGGCCGCTGGAGCCGGAGGTGTAGATCACGTAGGCCAGGTGACGGGCATTCAGCCCCGGCACCTGCGGGTTGTCCTCGCGGGCGCTCCAGCTCGGCTGGTCGAGCAGTACGACAGGAGTCTCCAGTGCTGGCAGACGCTCGATCAGACCCTGCTGGCTGAGCACCGCCACGGGGGCGCTGTCGCTCAACAGGTAGGCGATGCGTTCGTCCGGGTGCGCCGGGTCCACCGGCACGTAACCGGCACCGGCCTTGAGCACCGCCAGCAGCCCCACCAGGGTGTCCAGGCCGCGACGGGCGACCACTGCCACGCGGTCGTCCGGGCGCACGCCGAGCGCGATCAGGCGGTGAGCCAGGCCGTTGGCCTGAGCGTTCAACTCGGCATAGCTCAGCGCCTGCTCGCCAACCGCGGCGGCGACGGCGCCTGGCCGTTCAAGCGCCTGGCGCTCGATGCGCTGGTGGACGGTCCAGGGCTTGGCCGACAGCGCCCCCGGTTCATTGAAGACCTCCAGCAATTCGTTGCGCTCGCTCTCGGGCAATATGCTGAGGCTGTGCAGAGCCTGCGTGGCGCCCTGCTCCAGGGCCAGTGACAGTTGCTGCACGGCGCAAACCAGATAACGGCATACCCGCCGCGCATCGATACCATTGGCAGTCAGTGCGGTCACCTCGAAGGCCTCGCCCAGGTCGTCGACGCTGAGGGTCAGCGGGTAACTGCTGCGCTCCGTTGCCTGGAGCAGCTCGATACCCTGCCAGGCCTCGCCTGCGCCCTCCTGCCGCGCGCTGTGCCGGTAGTTGAGCAAGGCGTTGAACAGTGGCGCACCGGCTGGCAGGGCACTGGCCCGTTGTGCCAATGCCAGCGGGGCATGTTCGTGGTCCAGCAGGCCGGTGAGACGCCGATGGGTCTGCACGAGCGCCTCTTGCACGGATTGCCCGGCCAGGTCGATGCGTAGCGGCAGGGTATTGATGAACACGCCCAGGGTGCGTTCGATGCCCTCGCCGCCTTGCAGGCGGCCCAGCAGCACGGTGCCGAATACCACCGTGTCACGCCCGGACAACTGCCCCAGTACCTGCGCCCAGGCCAGGTGCATCAAGCTCGCCGGGCTCACGCCCGAGGCGCGCACCTGCTCGCGGATGCGCTTGCACAGCGCCGCATCGAGACGCTGACGGGCCTCGCCCAGCGCACGACTGCTGTGCAGCGCCGCAGCCCCGTAAGGCAGGGTCGGTTCGTCGATGTCGCCCAGTTGCTCGCGGAAGAACGCCTCGTGGGCTGGCTGCCCCGCCCCGGCCAGGGTCTGGGCGATATAGTTGCGATAAGGCACCGGGTCAGCCAGAGAAGCGCCCTGATCCAGCAGCAAGGCGTGCAGCTCCTGGCCCAGCACCTCCAGGCCGAGGTGATCCATGATCAGGTGATGGAACGACAGCACAGCGAGAATGCGCCCGTTGTCCGGGTCTTCGGCATAGGCCAGCCCAAGCAGCGGAGCCCGCTCGAGGGCCAGCGCTTCGAGGTCGTCCAGCTCAGTCGGCGCCACTTCCTGCGGTACCAGTTCGGCATGCCGCCAGACCACCTGCACTGGCGCCTCGAGCCCCTCCCAGAACAGCGAGGTACGCAGCGCGTCGTGGCGGGCAATCACCTGTCGCAGCGCTTGGCAGAAGGCCTGCAAGCGCGAACGGTCGGCAAATGCGAAGCGCGCCTGCAAGCGATAGGGGTCGTCGTCGGGGCGCGACAGGTAGTGGTAGAAGATGCCAGCCTGCAAGGGCCCTAGCGGATAGATGTCCTGCACATTGCCTGCACCGCCAGGAATGGCGGCGACGATCCGCTCGATGCTCGGCTGTTCCAGCTTCACCAGGGTCAGCATGTCAGGCGTGATGCGCTGGCAACCGGCAAGGATACGGTTTTCCGGCAACGTGGCCTGTTCGGCGCCCTGACCAAGGTTCGTGGCCAGCGCCGCCAGGGTCGGCTGAGCGAACAACGCCCGCACGTTCGCTGCCAGGCCCAGGGTACGCAGACGGGCGATCAGCGTCACCGCCAGCATCGAATGGCCACCCAGTTCGAAGAAATGGTCGTGCCGCCCTACCCGCTCGACCTGCAGCAATTCGCACCAGATCGCCGCCAGGGTGATTTCCAGTTCGCCCTGGGGTGCTTCGAAAGTGCGCTCCGGCAATGCCTCGCGATC
>NZ_JARVSV010000017.1:0-85436 GCF_030209025.1 Pseudomonas sp. MEJ086 | reverse complement strand
CGACCTTGCCAAGGTCGGGGTCGCGAGTTCGAGTCTCGTTTCCCGCTCCAATTTATGACATGCAGGTGTCCGTTTGAGTCTGTAAGTCATTGAAAAAAGGACCTTCGGGTCCTTTTTTCGTTCCAGATACGGCCGCTGGAATCTACCTGCCTTGCGGGCTTTTCAGTCCATTTCTCAGTCTATAAAAAACGGAGTTTGAGGTTCCGCATTCTTGCTGGGGTGGCGGTTCTAGGGCCTACCCCAGACTCCTCAGGTTAGGCGCTGGAACATGGCGGCCGTTCGCCGGGTCAGGGCAAGCAACCGGCAAGGACTGCACCCTTGGCGAAATCGATCGCCTCTCCCAGGAAGTCGTACGGTCATGATCCGCATCGTGAGTGGCTTACTTTTCGGGGTGGTGGGTAAGTACTGGTCGATATGACCCCATGCAAACATTGCCTCGGTGGTGGGGGCTCCGGAGAAATGCTAAACGGTGTCTACGGCGCGTCGAGACCCTGATGTGCTCAACTTCGGCCGCATACTGCTAGGTGATCTCAGCGATTAGGCCGTGCGTATTCAAAGTGTGTTGCCGGGCGCAACGTCGACTTGGTTCTGGGATCGCCAACTGCACGACACGCAAGACTGGCCCCAGCACTATGTCTGTGACCGATGCAATCAATGAGGCTCTGGTCGGGCTGGGCCGGAGCGAGCAGGCGATCATCCCTGGCTTCCATGAGTCCGAGACCTGAGGTCACTGGGAGGCTGATCGGCGCAGTCTGGCGCCGAAATTCGGCATTGCCGGCGGACAACTTGGTATGTACCCGCAACGACGCGTGAAGTTCACGCAGGGCCAATCGCCGACCGTATTGGCTTTGACTATCTTTTTTAATGCTGTGGAGTGGAGATTGTCGATCCTTGGTGGCCTCTGTTTCAGCGACTAGACGTCAGGCCTGTCGGGGTGGAGTGGGTTTCCCGCCAGTGCAAAATCTGCTGCTGGATGTTCCAGTGGATGATTTGCTCGAAGAGCTTCTCGGCAAAAGCCACATCAAACTCTGCAGCAGCCGCCCATTGGCGGCGGTCTTCAAGCATCGTAACGACTCTCTCGGGCGCCGGAATGGCTCGTTCATTAGCTTTGAACTGGATGGCGGCCTTCACGTAGCCTAGGCGCTGCTTCAGGGCTTGAAGAATCTGCTGGTCAAAAAAATCGATGCCGGCCCTGATGTCATTCAGACTTTCACAGGCGTCAGGTGTTTTAAGTTGCGACATGGTGCTTGTCTCTAAAGGTGATGGTTAGTGCCCTGCTGCAGATAACGTCAAGGTGCGGGCAGATGACCGTTGGGTCGCTCGAAAGTCAGCGCCTGTTCTCTGCGTTTCGGGTATTTACGCCCCGGTATCGCCAGGTATCTGTTTGGAATTCGGTGATGATCTCGTCGATCAGGGCGTCGATCATCACGCTGTCATGATGGTGTGGCGTTGTGATCAGGTGCGCGAAGTCTCCGGATGTTGCCAGGCAATACTTTTTCGCTAGCCTCTCTGACGGGCACGGGAACACCACGGTAATGGAGTTCTCGTTGCGCCAGGCATCGATGCTCGCAGCCTGAAACCGGTCCACTGCGTACTGTGCCTGTTCCAGGCAGTGGTGGATCCGCCGGCGCCAGTCGGCAAACGAGTGGCTGCGCAGCGCAGCCCACATCATCAGTGGCGTATGACCGTTGCGCGAACCACTGATGGTTTTGTCATGTGCCAGGATGTAGTCGACCTCCACGGAGATACGCTCAACGTTCTTACGCTTGGCCACGACGATCCCGCAAGGAATCGGTGAGCCAATGATTTTGTGCCCGGAGACGCAGATCGAATCTATGCCATCGGCGAAGGAGAAGGGCTGCGGGTGGTCCACGAAAGGCAGGATCATCCCGCTCAGCGCTGCGTCCGCATGTAGGTAATAGTCGCGGCGGGCAATGCCGGCCAGTTGCAGGTGTTGCTGGATGGTGGCGATGTTGTCAACGGCTCCACGCATCGTAGTGCCGATGTTGGCGAAGATGATCGGGTGACGCTCCTGGTCAGCGACGATCTTGACCATCAAGTCGTCATAGTCGATTTCACCATTGGGCTGCGATTCGACTGCGCGGCATTTGATGCGCAGCAACTTGACGATTTTTGCCACCGAGTAATGGGTGTCTTTGGAGTAATACAGCGTGCCGTCCGGGAACAGTTCGCGTGCCAGGTAGCAGCCGAACATATTGCCTTCAGTACCGCCATTGGTGACGTAGCCCCAGCTATTTTCGCGTGCAATATCGAACAGCTCGGCGAAATACGTCATGACGTCTTTTTCAAAGTCGAACGAGTTCAACAAGTAGTTGCTGTACTCGTTCCAGTCCCCGCAGTTATTGATCGAGAACTGAAGGAAACGGTGTATCTGAGAGTAGTCAAAATCGGCTGATTCGGGGTAGCCGATATTGAAGTACTGGTTGGTCACGCAATGCTGCCAGAAGCGTTCAAGTCGGCTTTGGTCTGCCGAGGATAAAGTCATGTCTAACTCCTTTTAAATCGACTTGGTGACGCGGCCCGGTCAGACCAGTTTTTGTCGCGCGTCTACCAGCGCCCACCAACTGGCGAGCGTTGGTGAGTTGGCCAGTTCCTCGAAACTCACGGCGATGCCTCGTTCCTTGAGCTCTGCGGCGAGCTTCATCACTTGCAGCGAGTCGAGTCCGTAGAAAATCAGGTTTTCCTCGGGGTCCAGCTCTTCTCCCTCTTCAATCAGCTGCAGCACACGGGTTTGCAGCCAGGTGCGGGTGGTTTCAGCTGCCAACAGCTTGCGCAGCTGTTTTTTGTCGATCTTGCCCACGGCGGTGAGCGGCATGGTTTCGATAAGCCGGATGCGGTCGGGCAATTTGTACTCGGCGATGCCGAGCTCCATCAGGTGCCTTCGCAAGGCTGGAGGGGTAAGTTTGAGGTTTTGCGAGACGACGAAGGCGCAGCTCTTTTCTCCTAGTCTGTCGTCGGGCATTGCCACCAGACCGGCGTGGGTCACGTCCGGGTGTAGAACGATGAGGTTTTCGATTTCTTCCGACGCGACCTTCTCGCCACCTCGATTGATCTGGTCCTTGACCCTGCCGACGACGCGCAGGTCGCCAGTTGGTGTCATCTGCACCAGGTCACCGGAATAGTAATACCCCTCTGCATCGAAGGCCTGCGCGTTCTGCTCGGGGCTTTTGTAGTATCCGCAGAATGTGTAGGGGCCACGTGTAGCCAGCAAGCCGGGTTCGCCGTTAGCCACCGGGTTACCATGTTCGTCGACGATTTTGATTTCGTCACCCGGACTGATCGGGCGGCCCTGGGTGGTGAATATCTGTTCGGCGGTGTCGCCGAGACGGGTGTAGTTGATCAGGCCCTCCGCCATGCCGAACACCTGCTGCAGTTTGCAGCCGAGGAGCGATGGGACCTGACGGGCCAACGAGTCGGCGAAGACCGCGCCGCCGACCTGGAGAAACTCCAGCGACTGCAATTGATCGCGGCAGTTGGGGGCGGCTTGTAACCATAGCGCGACTGCACTGGGCACCAGGGCGACGGTATTGACCTCATGACGTTGGATCATCGAGAAACAGGTCTGAGGTTCAGGGTTCGGCGCCATGATGATGGTGCCGCCGGCATATAGCACGCCCAGCGCACCCGGCGAGCTGAGCAGGAAGTTGTGCGCTGCGGGCAGGGCGCACAAAAAGCGTGTTTGCGCTGTGAGGCCGCAGATATCGGCGCTGGCGCGTGCGTTGTAGTGATAGTCGTTGTGGGTTCGCGGAATGAGTTTGGGCGTACCCGTACTGCCGCCCGAGAGTTGGAACAGCGCGACTTCATCCGGCGCGCTGGGTGAAAACGCTGCCTGGGTGTCGGCCGGGGTTTCTATCCAGGCCATGAGGTTGTTTTCATCGCGCAACTCGCCCAACAACAGAGTGACCTGTGGGCTTGTTCCTGTTTCCTTGAGGTCGTCGAGATAGCCGTCGTCGTGAAACACTTCGTGCTCGCGGGACGCAATCAGCAGCTTGGGCGTGATCTGCTTGGCATAGCTTTTGAGTTCAAGCTTTCTATGGCTGTAGAGCGCATTTAGCGGTGCGACCCCGACCTTGAACAACGCAAACAGCACAATGTAGAACTCGGCGATGTTGGGCAACTGCACCAGAGCGGTGTCGCCTGTGCCAAGCCCGCTGGCCGCCAGGCGCGAGGCCAGATTGGAAGACAGCTGGTCGAGTTCTCCATAGCTGAAACGCCGCTCGCCACAAATGACCGCTGACGATTGAGGATGTGATTGGCTGCCTGTGTGGAGCAACTGGGTGAGTGGCTGGTCGATCCAGTAGCCTTTTTCCCGATAGCTTTGCGCTCTGTCGAGGGGCCAGTGAGTGAATTCTATAGTCATGGGAGTCACTGCTGAAAAAGAGGTGTTTAACGAGACAAACCACATGCACGTAGCATGGTGCCGAGCTTGGTCTGGACTTCGGTCCACTCGGAGTCGGGGTTGGAGGCTTCGACGATGCCTGCTCCGGCGAACAGGCGGACCCTATTGCGTTTGACGGTGCCGCAACGGATGGTCACCACCCATTCGCCGTTCCCCTGCGCGTCGCACCAGCCCACCATGCCGGTGAACAGGCCACGCTCGAGGGGCTCGACGAAACGGATCAGGCGCCGCGCGCGTTCTGTGGGGAAGCCACAGACGGCTGGGGTAGGGTGCAGGCGGCAAGCCAGCTGCAATGCCGACACAGTGGGGTCTGCCAATGTGGCATCGATTCGTGTCGAGAGGTGCCAGAGTGCGGGCGTGCTGATGAGGCTCGGGCACTGGGGCGCGTTCAGTTGCGTACACAGTTCCGCCAGCTGGCTGGCGATGTCTTCGATTACGAGGCGATGCTCGTAGTGATCCTTTTCCGATGCGGCCAACCAATCGGCATTGCGACGATCTTCGTGCGGGTCGGCCATGCGTTTGATCGAACCTGCCAAGGGGTTCGACACGAAACTCAGGCCATCTTTGTGTACCAGCAGCTCGGGGCTGACACCAATCAGCGTCTCACCGTCCGGCATGGGCACGCGGAAGTGATAGCCGCTTTGATTCTGCGCCCGCAGGTTGTCCTGCATGGCGCTCACATCGACATCCTTGGCGAACAACAATTCACGTTGTACCGAAAGCACTGCCTTGCGCACATCGCTGTGGTGGAAGTTGACGATGGCGTGCTCCACCGCATGTTTGAAGCCCTGTTCGTCCGGGATGCTTTTTTGGTCTAGCAATTTTGGCAGGGGCGTGACATCCGTAGATAAGGCGGTATTTCGGGTTTGCCATTGCGCATGTTCGGGGATGTAGAGGCAGGACGCTTCGGCGGGGTCGAAAGGAATGGCGCCGACGATGATCGGGTTGAGCTGGCCAGCTTCGCGCGCTTGATCGAGTGCATGTGCAATGGTCTTTTGGAACGCACTGTCAGCGTTTTCGCCGCCAATAGCTGGCGTTTCGATCCTTTGCAGCATCCCGGTGACAGCGAGCTCACGATCACCTGAGGTGAAGGAAAAACTGTCTCTTGCGTCAACAAGCAGCTGCTCCTGGTTCATGTCATTCGTCCTTAGGGTGCCCGCTCTCATTTGCGAAAGCCTCCATGGCTTTTGGTAGAAAAATTTAAGCTTGAAATATAATCATTATCATTCTTATATAGGTGACGCCAATCATTTAGATTTGTCAATCACATGGGTGAGCCATGAGAGAGTTAACTCCAATGCAAGCCGCCTGTTGGGTCGGGCGTACTGCTCATGCGTCTTTAGGGAGAGTTTCGGCTCATCTTTATGCCGAGTTCGATGGCCATTTCATTGAGCTGGGCCGGTTACGCGAAGCCCTCGAGCGAGTAGGTCTGCTGCATCCCATGCTGCGGGTTCGGATAAATTCACAGGGGCTGCAAACCATCTCTGGAATGGGCCTGGCGCCTCAGTTGGAAGTCGAAGACTTGTGCGCCATGACCGAGCAGGAGGCAGCGCATCATCTGCTCGCCAAACGTGAGACGTGGACGCATCAACAACTCGATCTTGGCCAGGAGCCCGGCGCCCGATTCGGCGTGAGTCTCTTGGCGGGCGATGCGTTTCGCCTGCATGTCGACACAGACATGATTGCTGTCGACCCATCAAGCTTCCGCACGCTGATGGAAGATCTCGCACGTTTTTACGAGCGGCCCGATAACGAGGCGCCGCACACGCCGTCATTTTTCGATTGGTACGACAAGGCACGCGCCGACGCCGCACTCAAAGCCGTTCATGATCGTGACCGTGTCTGGTGGCGTGAGCGCTTGGCCAGCGTCGCCCCTGCACCGACATTGCCGTTTATCGAGACCCCGCCCGGACCTGCGCGGAGCGAGCGACTGAACGCTTGGCTGGGCCCGCAAGAACGCCAGGCGCTGCAACGCGTGGCGCGTGAACGTCGAATGACCCTCTCGACCTTGATGATGGGGTTGTTCGCAGCGGTACTTGGGACTCAAACCGGCGACAAGACCTTCCGGCTCAATGTCCCCACGTTTTGGCGCCAGCCATTGGTGGACGAGGTCGAGAGGATAGTGGGCGACTTTGCCAACGTATTGATTCTTGACGTGGACATCGAATCGGCCGGCACGCTGGGCGCGCTGTGCGATCAGTTGGCGAGAAAAATGCTGGGGCTGCTTGAGCACAGCGCCTATAGCGGCGTGAATGTGATGCGCGATCTTTCCCGCCATCATGGTTCGCCGCAACTGGCTCCCGTGGTATTCACCGCCGCGCTGGACATGCCGGGTGGCGACTTGTTTTCGGCGCGTGTACGGCGTGTTTTCGGCCCGATGAACTGGGCTATTTCCCAAGGTCCCCAGGTGGCGCTCGATGCTCAGATTGTCTGCGTCGACGACGGCATACTGATTAACTGGGATATCCGTCTCGATGCGCTGCCGCTGGCGTGGGTGTCGGCTTTTTTCGAGCGTTTCGTGGCGGTCACTCGTGAAGTGGTGGCCAGTTCTGGCGCGCTCGATCAGCCACTGCAGCCGCGCTCCAGCGCCATCGAAACCCCGCTGTCCGCCTTGCAACAGGCCTACCTGCTTGGCCGTGGCACGCAAGTGCCGCTGGGAGGTGTAGCCATGCAGGAGTTTCGTGAGTATCACGGACGCATAGAGGTGGCCGTGCTGCGTAATCGTCTGGTCGCGATGGTCGAGCGCCATGCCAGCCTGCGCACGCGAATCGATGCGCACAAGCTTTTGTCCTATGTCAGTGATGAGGTCCAGGTAAACCTGCAAACCATCGACCTCACAGCGCTGTCGCGCGACGCAGCGCAGGCGCATATCGATGCATGTCGTGAGGCTTATGCGCACGGTATTTTCGAGTTGGATCGTTCACCTTGGGATGTCACCATTTTCCAACTTTCCGATGACCTGTTAACCGTCTTTGTGCGCCTGGATGCACTGATCCTCGACGGTCGCTCCATCGCAGCGTTGCTGGTGGAGTTGTTCGACGGTGTGATCAGCGAGCAACCCGTCGCCGAGGATGCGCCCGAACCACTGGATCTGACCGATCAACGCAAGGTAGATGCGCTCTATTGGAAAACCAAGCTTGCGGCGGTGAGTGGCGCGCCACGCTTGCCGTGGCGTGTGCCATTGGACCAGGTGGGGGCTGCGCGCTATTCACGCCAGAGCCGGCAGGTGCCCAAAGAGGTATTCGACGTGTTCTGTAAGCTGGGCGCCCGGCAGCGCCTGTTCAAGAACTCGGCTTTGATGGCGCTGGTACTCGAAGTGCTTTCCCATTGGCTCGACGAGGGTGGGTTGTGCGTGGCTGTGCCCGTGGCACCGCCAACTGCTGGCGCTTTCGCCAACCGTTCGAGCTTTATCGCAATCAATGGAGGCGAGGCCCAAGGCAGCTTTACCGAGCGTGCGGCGAGGCTGCAAGTCGATGTGTTGGAAGGGCTTCAGCACCTGGCTTTTTCGGGAGTGGACCTTGCCCGGCTGCTGTTCGAATCCCACGGTCCCGGGCCTGTGCTTCCGGTGGTGATAACCAACGGCTTTTCCTGGCCGGTTATAGCTGCGGACAGCCCCGTGCACCTGCAGGGCGGGTTGACCCAAACACCCCAGGTCGCCATGGACATTCGCTTTTGGGCCAATGCTGATGGCGCGTTGATGTTGGATATCGACTACGCGCGCGAGGCCCTTCACTGCGCCATTGTCTGCGATATTCTCGACACCCTTGAACAGGCCGTCAGTCAAATTGCAGCGAGCGGCGTTTTTGCCTTTGATTGCGCCGCGATCATCGACAAGCATCACTACCGACTCAACAGCCCGGTCACTGACGCGCGCCAGGACAGGTTCCTGGCTCGGATCGCCACACACCTTTTTAATCCCGCCAACCAGCGTATCGCCGTTATCAGCGGCGAACGGCACATCAGCTACGCCGAGCTGGGCGAGGGCGTCTCGCGAGTCATTGCAGGGTTGAAGGCGCGCGGCCTTGGCCAGGGGCATGTGGTCGCTATCTGCCTGTCACGCAGCCCGGAGCACACCATGGTGACGCTCGCCTGTGCGTTGACGGGCGTGATCTGGGTGCCCATCGACGCGTCGGCACCGGCTGAGCGCCGGCATTATCTGCTGGAAAACTGCCGGCCCGATCTGGTGGTCATCAGTGTTGGCGAAACGGCAGAGCATCCGGTAGCGACGCCCGAAGCACTGTTGGCAGAGCCCGCTGCCTTGCCAGCCGCGCTGAATGATCTGTCATTGAGCGACGCACCGGCGTATTACCTCTATACCTCGGGCACCACCGGCAAGCCCAAATGCGTGGTGCTGTGCAACCGCGCCACGGCCAATGTCATCGGCAGCACATTGTCGCACTGGGGGGTGGGCGCCGACGATGTGTTCATGTCGGTCACTCCGCTACACCACGATATGTCGGTGTTCGATGTCTTCGGCAGCCTGACCGCTGGGGCGACTCTGGTGCTGCCCGGACTCGGCGAGGAAAAGGATGCGCTGCGCTGGAATCAGCTGATTGCCAGGCATGGGGTAACGCTGTGGTGTTCCGTACCGGCCATTCTTGAAATGCTCCTTGCCTGCCGTGGCGCATGGAGTTTGAACAGCCTGCGCGTGATCGCCCAAGGCGGCGACTACATCAAGCCTGGTGTTATCGCAGAGTTGCGCGAGTTGCTGCCGGCTTCACGCCTGATCTCCCTCGGCGGACCGACCGAGACGACTATCTGGAGTATCTGGCACGACATCAGTGCCGATGACCTGGCGCAGATACCCTATGGTCGGCCTCTGCCAGGTAATGGTTATCTGGTACTCGACGCCCAGGGTGCGCACTGCCCGGCAGGCGTTGTCGGCCGGATTCATACCGCGGGCGTCAATCTTGCGCTTGGATATCTGGAAGGCGGTGAGCTGACGCAGAGTGAGTTCATCACCGTCATCGATGAACAGGGCGAGGCTGTACGCGCGTTTCGTTCCGGTGACTGCGGGCGCTATCGCCGCGACGGCACGTTGATGTTCGCCAGCCGGATCAATGGCTATGTGAAGGTGCGCGGTGTGCGCGTATCGCTGCCCGACATCGAGATCGAGCTGATCAAGCAGCCTTCGGTCAAGCACGTACTGGTGGTGGATTATGACGAGCATTGCCAAGGCGATGTGGGCATTGGTGCCTTGTACGTCGTCGCCGAAGAAGGCGCGCCGCTGAGCGCCGCCCAACTGCGCCAATTCGCGCGCGAGCAGTTGCCGCAGTCTCACGTGCCCACGCGATTCATGCAGGTCGAGGCGCTGCCGCTGTCGCAGAACGGCAAGCCTGACCGCCATCGGGCCCGCAGATTGCTGATGGCGCCCACTGACGAGGCTGCCGCGGATTCGGTGCAAAGCAGCAAGGTGTTGGCGATCTATCTAAGCGTCTTGGGGCGGCCGCCGGAAGACGGTGCAAATGCCTCGGTCGACTTCATCAGCCTGGGGTTGCGGCCTCAGCATCTGAAGTCCATCGCTACGCGGTTGCGCGAAGAGCTTTCCGTGCAGCTTTCACCTGGGCAATTGCTGCGTTGCCGTAACGCCCAGGACGTTGAAGCACTGCTCGCCGCACAACCTGCATGAGCGCACATGAATCAAGCGCAGTGCCTTTTGCGGCGCCGGCGCCTAACCACACAGCAGTATCCAGGGGGATGGATTGGATGATGGATTTACCCATTGTAGATGTCGCCGGTGTCGGTATCGGGCCCTTTAACCTTGGGCTGGCGGCTTTATTGTCCAAGCACCCTGGCACCACCAGCATTTTCCTCGATCGGAAAGCCGAATTCCGCTGGCATGAAGGGCTGCTGTTGCCGGGTACCACGTTACAGGTGCCGTTCTTGGCAGACCTGGTGACGATGGCGGACCCGACCCATGAATTGAGCTATTTGAATTACCTGCACCAGCATGATCGGCTATACCAGTTCTATTATTATGAAAACTTTCAGGTGCCGCGCCGCGAGTATGATCATTACTGCCGTTGGGCATCGCAACAGCTGCCGTCATGCCATTTCGGTGAGAACATTTGTGATGTGAGCTACGAAGCGGGGGCAGGTCTATTCCTGATAGAAAGTCAGTCTGTGTCGGGCTTCAAGCGTCGTTACGCCAGCCGTAACCTTTCGGTGGGCGTTGGCACTACGCCGCTGTTGCCGCAGTGGGCGCAGGTGAAAAGCGATGCGCCGATCATGCACTCGGCAGAGTTCGGCAAACGCCAGGCGCAATTGGCGGAGTGCCGGCGTGTCACAGTGATTGGCTCCGGCCAAAGTGCCGCAGAGTGTGTGCTGGCGTTGTTCAAAGATTTGACGCCCGAGCGGATCGCAGCCGGCGCCTCGATTCGCTGGATCACACGCTCACCCGGATTCCATCCGATGGAGTATTCGAAATTGGGGCAAGAATGCTTTACCCCGTCCTACATGGAGTACTTCCACAGTATCCCGCGTGAGCGGCGCCGTGAAGTCGTGGCCAAGCAAGACTTGCTGTACAAGGGCATCAGCTTTTCGACCATCGCCGACATTTACGACCTGATCTATGAACGCTCGATCGGTGGCAGTGATCCAGGCCTGACGTTGCTGTCCAACTGTGAGGTCGAGACGGTCGAAGACATCGATGGTACGTTTCGAATTGCCTATCGGCATCGCGAACTGGATCAGACGAGCAGTCTTGAGGCGGAAGCGGTTGTTGTGGCCACCGGCTACCGGCATACCTGGCCACGGTGGTTTGAACGGCTTAAAGGGGCGGTGCTGGAAACCGATGAGTACGGCGACTGTATAGTGGACGAGGACTTTACCGCACGTCGTTGTGACGCCGGGGCAGGGCGCATTTTTGTGCAGAACGCCGAGATATTCCAGCATGGTGTAGGCTCGCCCGACCTTGGTATTGCAGCCATTCGCAATGCGACCATTGCCAATCAATTGCTCGGTCGCCAGCACTACCGCCTGCCAAGGCGGTCGTCGTTCCAGCGTTATGGCATGCACGAGAATTAGCTGAAGATGCACAGGGTCTTGCCAACGAGCAAGGCCCTGTAACTGGTCAGACGCGGATATGGTCCACGGTGATGTGGCCGGCGTCGGCGGTTGAAAACAGTGCGAGCATCCCCTCTATCGCGACTCTCAGTCGCTTCATCTGCTCGGTGCTGTAGCGGTCAGATCGGTACGTGATCATCAGGCGTAGTGAGCGTTTGCCGTCGATCGTATTCTCCATGATCTCGAATTGAATACCGAACATCGACTGGTTTTTGTCCGGGTCAATCTGGCGGTAACGGATTACTTCAGCATCTGGTGTGCTCAGGGCGCCATTCAAGGCGTTATTGGCGTGAATCTGAATGTAGACGTCGAACAGCAGGCCGTCGGTCGGTGTCATGCCCAGGGCGGTTTGAATCTGCTCCATCGGTACATCGGCGTAGGCCATGGAGTCGTTGATCAAACGGCTGACGTTTTCGATCATTTCGCCAACGGTCTGTTGGGTATCGAACTGCACGCGATGCGCCACCATCGTGGTGAAGTAGCCCACCGTGTCGTAAAACGCAGGGTCGGTGCGGCCGGACGCGGAAGTGCCGATCACCAGGTCTTTTAAGCCGCCGACTTTATGTAGCGAGAGTGCGATCGCAGAGTAGATCACGCCAAACAGTGAGGCCTTGCTTTGACGGGCGAAAGCGTAGAGTTGATCGACAGTGCTCTGATTCGGCTTGATCTCGAACCACTCGGCTTTCGTCGATGCCTGGGTGGCTGGTACGTCAGGCTGATGCTCTGAGGAGGGGAGCGTCAGGCCGCGGGGTGCGTCGCGCAGCATGCTCGTCCAGTAATCGAGGTGCTGCTGGTTGATCCCGGCTGCCTGCTGGCGTACGGCAAACTCATGGAATGAAGGAGCCGGGCTTTTCCACTGCGGCGTCTTATTGGCGGCACGGGCAAGGTACGCCTGGGCCAGTTCTTCCATCATCACGTTGAGCGACCATTCATCAATCGCCATGTGCTGCACCAGCAACGACAGGGTTTGACGCTGGTGTCGTGCGTCGTAAATAAAACGCACCCTCAGAGGCAGTTCGCGGGCCAGGTCGAACTGATGCGCTGCTTCGCTTTGCAGGGTTGCATTCTGGCTTTCATTACTCGACCAGAACCATTTGTATCGCGGCAACTGCGCGACCGGCACGATTTGCTGATAGGCCTCATCCTGTTCGAAATGAAACGTGGTGCGCAGGCTCGCGTGGCGCTCGAGCAGATCATTAAAGGCTTGCTCGAATAACGTTTCATCGACCTTGTCGAGGAACTCCATGGCAAACGGCAGATTGAAAATCGTGCCGAATTCGAATGCTGCGTAAGCTCGCCCAAGGGAGGCCTGGGCCAGCGCAAACGGCGTTTTTTGTATATCTGACGGCGCGCCTTCGGCAGCCGTTGGCGCATCGTTTCGGGTGACGATACGGGCGCGGGATGCTAAGGCTGCTGCTGAGGGCGCGCTGAAAAAGTCATTGAACTGAACTTCGATGCCATGGCCGTTCAACAGCTTGCCGATTATGCGGGTGGCCAGCAGGGAATGACCGCCAAAGTCGAAGAAATCATCGGTCGCGCAGATGCCGGGTTCTGCCAGCGTTTCGCGAAATTCGTCGAGGATTATCGCCGCGATTATGCCGTTATCCGCTTGGGCGGAGCGTGCGTTAGCGTTTTCGTCGTTGTCCGGGTGACGCTGGAACCAAGAGGGCGGGATATCGCTGACCGGCTGCTCGGCGCAGTTGTCCATGATCCTGCGATAAAGCTCGTCCGCGTGGCAGGTCTGGTCGAGAATCTGATGGAGCACCAATGCGAGGATCGGCGCCTCTTCGGTTTGCACGATCAACGCCTTGAAAGGGGGCTGCTGCTGCGCATCCCACGCCGCCGCCTGCTCAGAGAGCAGGTGCTGGATGGCGTCGCCTGTCGGTTGAATGCGCTCGACGCAGGATTGCCAGTCAAGTGCCTGGACTTTTTCGACTTCACCGTCGTCGTTGAAGTGGAAGCGGGCGTTCAGCTCGGGCAGCGACTCGACTACCGATCTGAGGGCCGATTCAAGGCGTGAAAGATCAATATCGGCGTCAATCTCCCAGGCCTTCAGGTGCTTGAGCGCGCGCTCGGGAAATTGTTGCTGCAGGAGCCAGACATGTTCCTCGTATTCGCTGGCAGAGCGTTTCGACAGCGTATCTGGGTTGAAGTCCATCATGGAGTTTTCCCGCCTTATCAAACTGAACAGTAAGAAGTAGAGGTGGCATCGAGTGCCGACAGACCCATCCTCGGTCTGTTGTGATGCCCCGGAGCCTGGGCTTCAGAGAACGTGCAAACAGGCTGCGTTGCAGGGGCTTTGTGAATACCGTATTATCGAGAATAATAATCATAAAGATTATCATTGGTCAAAGTCTGAACTCGAAGAGAATCGTGTCAGGAGAAGTGTTGTGGACAACGGAGCGTTCGCGTCCAAACAGCAATTTGAACGGCTGTATATCGAGCACCATCGCTGGTTGTGCAGCCTGTTGCGTCGCAAGTTGGGCAATTCGGTGGATGCTGCGGACCTCGCCCATGACACCTATCTCAATCTCATCAGGAAGGGCCGGGTGCCTTCCGTTGAAGACTCCCGGTGCCACCTGACCCAGATCGCCAAAGGCCTGGTGATTGACCTGTACCGTCGTCGCCATCTGGAAGCTAATCACCTCGAAGCTCTGATGCAGCAGGAGGAGTCTCTGGTGCCTTCGGAAGAGACGCGCGCGCTGGCCGCCGAGGCCCTGGTCCAGATCGAACAAGCCCTGCACGACAAACCCTCGAAGGCACGTGAAGCATTACTCCTGTGCAAATTGCATGGCATGTGCCACCGGGATATCGCCGCTGAATTGAAGGTGTCGGTGTCATCCGTCGAAAAGTACATCGCTGCCGGCCTTCGGGCTTGTTACCCCTACGTTTCGACGGCCGGGTTGTGAGCGGCCGTTTCATTGAGGGTGTACAGCGAATCGATCGACGGTTGGGTTGAGCGCTCTGCTGAGCCGTTGGGAACACCCAGTAGGAGCGCGCCTAGCGCTTGAGCGCAAAGGAAGGCCGACATGCCTCAACGCTGTCGGCAGTGGCTATTCAGGAGAGCGCATGAGTGTTGAAGAAAAAAACGCAGCAAACCCGATATCCCAGATATTGCAGCCCATTCGCGGTCGGCTGATTGTCGCCGCCATACTTGCCGCCATTGGCACCATGCTGGCAATGGTGCCCCTGGCCGGCATCGCCCATATTGCCCAGTTGGCCATCGGTCAGGCCGAGACGGTTTCCAGTTGGAGTCAGCTGCAGGAGCCGATCTGGCGGGTGGTTGGTGTCAGCCTGGCGTGCCTGTTCCTCGGCATGGGCCTGATTTCAGTGGGGGAGGTGGTGGCTCACCTGGCCGACCATCGCATTACCGGTCACTTGCGTCTGGCCATTACCCGCCGGTTGGCCAAGGTGCCGATGGGCTGGTTTACCGGACGTTCGTCAGGTGAAGTCAAACAGGCCATGCAGGATGACATCGGTACGTTGCACAGCCTCACGGCGCACTTCTTTACGACGGTGGGCCGCACGGTTGGCGCGGTGCTGATCGGTATCATTTACCTGTTCGCGATGGACTGGCGCATGGCAATCGTCTCGCTGCTGCCATTCCCGCTGTTCTTCCTGTTTTTCTCCAGAGCCACCAAGGCCAGTGGCGCGAACATGCAATCGTTCGGCGCCGGTATGACCCGCATCAACAATGCCGTGGTGGAGTTCGTCAACGGTATTCCTGTGGTCAAGGCGTTCGGCGTCGAAGGCAAGGCCCACAGTAGCTACCGTGGAGCCGTCGATGCCTTCGCCGAGGCGTTCACCGATTTTACCCGCCCGCTGGTCAGCGCGATGGCCAACGCCCACGCCATGATCACTCCGGTTGCGGTGCTCGGTGTGGTGCTGGCCTTCGGCACGCTGGGTGTGAGCCTGGGCTGGATCACGCCGGTGGATATCTTGCCCTTTGCCTTGGTGGCGCCGGGTATCTGTGCGCCACTGCTGCTGTTGAGCTACATCACTCACGACTTGAACAGCGCAACCGCCGCCGCCCAGCGCGTGCAAGAGTTGCTGGAAACGCCGGTACTCGAAACCCCTGGTGGCGCGTTCTCGTCATTGCCTGACAATGACGAGATTTGCGTCGAGCAACTGGGCTATAGCTACGATGGCGAGAGCCCGGTGCTTGAGGGGCTGAACTTCACCCTCAAGCCTGGCACCGTCACTGCAATCGTTGGGGCCTCCGGCTCCGGCAAGTCGACACTGGCGCGGCTGTTGCTGCGTTTTTTCGACCCGAGCGATGGGCGCATCACGTTAGGGGGCGTCGACTTGAGGCACATCGAGAGCGCGCAGCTGTACCGGCGCATAGGTTTCGTGCTGCAGGAGGTGCGCCTGATTCATGCCAGCCTGCGTGACAACATCGCCCTGGGCCGACCCTCGGCCAGCCAACAGGAAATCGAGGCCGCAGCGCGCATCGCGAACATTCACGAACGCATCCTTGCTTTGCCGCGGGGCTATGACTCGGTCATCGGTGAAAACGTGCAGCTCTCCGGTGGTGAGTTGCAGCGCGTGAGTATCGCTCGCGCCGTGCTGGTCGACCCGCCGATTCTGGTGCTGGATGAAGCCACTGCCGCAGCGGATGCGGAGAACGAGGTGAAGCTGCAGCAAGCGTTGTCGCGATTCGCCCAGGGCCGCACGTTGATGGTGATTGCTCACCGGCTCGATACGGTGATGCATGCCGACCAGATCATCCTGATCGACAAGGGTGCGATCAGCGAGCAAGGGACTCACCAGCAACTGCTCGCACGCAAGGGCCGCTACGCCAGGCTTTGGGCGTTGGGCGGCTATGAGCAGGCCAAGGATCAGGCGGTGTCGTCATGCTGAAAACCTTCATTCAACTGCTGGGCGAAGACGCTCCGGTACTGCGTCGCTATATATTGATGACACTGATCTACGGTCTGCTCTGCGGGCTGACGATTGTGACATTGGTGCCGATCGTCACGCGGCTGCTGGGCGGTGACACACAGGGCGCAGGGCAATGGCTCGTCGCGTTGATGGTAGGTGTCGTGGTGTGTTGGGCATTGCGGCGCGTCGTCGAAAAGGCCGGTATCCGTGTCGGTATTGCCGTACTCCAGCGTGGCCGCCATCGGCTTGGCGACCATGTGGCACGTTTGCCGGTGGGTTGGTTCACCGCTCAAAACACCGCACGGCTTAGCCATGTCGCGACCCAGGGCATGATGGAAATTGCGCAACTGCCCGCGCATGTGTTTACGCCGCTGCTGACCGGTGTGATCACGCCATTGGTGATGCTGGTCGCGTTGTTCGCCCTGCATTGGCAAATGGGCCTGATCGCTCTGGCGACGTTGCCGGTGCTGTTGGCGGTATTTGTGCTGACGGCTCGTATGGGGCAGCGTGCAGATCAGGACTTCCAGCACAATGCAGCGCTGACCAGCCAGCGGATGGTCGAGTTCGCCCAAGCGCAGTCCGTGCTGCGCGCGTTTAATGGTGACGCTGGTGGCTCGCAGTTTCTGGAGCAGGCCATCGCTCGCCAGCAGCAGTCTGCCAAGCGCCTGATCCATGTTTCGGCGATGTCGGTCGTTATCAATGCCTGGGCCGTGCAGGTCGGTTTCGCAGCGCTGCTGGTGGCGGCCACGTTATGGCTGGGGGATCTGCTGAGCGCTGGTTTGCAGCTCAGTTCGGTTATCGCTGTGATGGTCGCACTGTTGCTGGTCAGCCGCTTTGTCGACCCACTACTGGACGTGGCGGGTTATAGCGAAGTGCTGCGGGGCGCGAGTGGCCAGTTGGGCGCCGTGAGCGAGATTTTTGCGGTTCGTCCGTTGCCTGAGTCAGAGGTACACCAACCGCCCGTCGATGCTTCCGTTGAACTGCGCAACGTCAGCTTTCGTTATGCTGAGGGACAAGCTGATGTGTTGCGCAATGTCAGCCTGCGCATCGAGCCTGGCAGCATGACCGCGCTGGTCGGTGCATCGGGCTCGGGCAAAACCACGTTGGTGCGCCTGATCGCACGTTTCTTCGACGTAACTCAAGGCAGCGTTAACGTGGGTGGCGTGGATGTGCGCGACATCTCCAGCGCGCGACTGGCCGGGCAGATCAGTCAGATCTTTCAGGAAACGTATCTGTTTCAGGGCAGCATTGCCGATAACATTCGCATCGGTAAACCTAGCGCCACTGACGAGCAGGTGCTGGAGGCGGCGCGTCAGGCCGGTGTCGTCGAAATCATCGAACGTTTGCCCCAAGGCCTGGACACCCCAGTGGGTGAGGGCGGCGCCCGGTTGTCCGGCGGCGAGCGTCAGCGCATCTCCATCGCACGTGCGCTGATCAAGGACGCGCCGATCCTGCTGGTCGATGAGGCCACCGCCGCGCTCGATGCCGAGAATCAGGCGGCCATCGCCGAGGCGCTGGCGCGCCTGCGTGGCGAACGTACCTTAATCGTCATCGCGCACCAGCTCTCCACGGTGGCGATGGCCGACCAGATTCTGGTGCTCGATAATGGCCAAGTCAGCGAGCAAGGTTCTCATGCACAATTGATCGCCAAGCCCGGGCTTTACGCGCACTTTCTGGCGCAGCGTCGCGCGGCAAAGGGTTGGCAGATCGCCGCAGCCTCTGGCTGTGAGGACGATTCTTGAGTCGTGCAGCTCTACTGGCCCTGTTTGCAGTGCTTTGCTGTCTTTCGCTGATGGTCGGGGTCAAGCAGGTCGCATGGTCGGATCTTTTGAGTTTCTCCGACGATGCCTGGTTGACCCTGACCGCCAGCCGGCTTCCGCGCCTCGTGGCCCTGATCCTTACCGGGGTCGGTTTGGCCGTGTGCGGCGTAATTCTGCAGCAGATTGTGCGTAACCGGTTCGTCGAACCCGGTACATCGGGTGGGTTGGATTCCGCCAAGCTCGGCATTCTGATTTCACTGACGGTAGCACCCGCGGCGGGGGGCGCCGGGAGGATGCTGTTCGCCTTGGCATTCTGCTTTGTCTCCAGCCTGATTTATGTCGCGATCATTCGTCGCATCAAGTTCAAGAATACCGTGATGGTACCCGTCATCGGCCTGATGTATGGCAGTGTCTTGAGCGCCGTCGCCGAGTTCTACGCTTACCGTAACAACATTTTGCAGAGCATGCAGGGCTGGATGCTCGGCGACTTTTCAAAGATCGTGCAGGGCAACTACGAAATCATTTACCTGATCTTGCCGGTTATCGTGCTCACCTACCTGTATGCCCACCGCTTTACCGTGTTGGGTATGGGCGAGGGCATGGCCAGCAGCCTGGGCTTGAACTACGCGGCCAATGCAGCGTTGGGGTTGATGCTGGTGGCGGTCACTGTTTCCGTCACGGTGATTACGGTGGGTGCGATCCCTTTTGTCGGGCTGGTGATTCCCAACCTGGTGGCCCTGCATTACGGCGAAAATCTGCAGCGCACATTGCCCATCGTCGCTCTGTGCGGCGCCTCGCTGTTAGTTGCCTGCGACATCCTCGGTCGCCTGCTGATCCATCCCTTTGAAGTGCCTATAGGTCTGACTGCCGGCTGCGTCGGCGGTGTCGTGTTTCTGGTGCTGCTGGTCAGGAAGTACGCATGACGCGCATGGCAACCCTTTACGTTCCCTGGCTGCTGGTCCTGATGTTGGCGATGGCCTTTCTGTTGCTGGGCTCGGGCCTGGATTTCAGCTATGTGATTCCCAAGCGCCTCACCCGCCTGGCGGCGATGTGCGTTGCAGGCGTGTGCATAGCGTACTCATCAGTGATTTTTCAGACCATTGTCGGTAACCGCATACTCACCCCGGCCATCATGGGCTATGAGGCGATTTATCTGCTGTTCCAGGCGTTGCTGATTCTGGTGCTGGGTACTCAAAGCCTGGTGTTGCTGGGGCGCGACAGCAATGTCCTGTTGTCGGTGCTGCTGATGCTCGGCTATTCGTGGCTCATCCACCGCTGGTTGTTCCGTGAGGGCAGCCACAACGTCTACCTGTTGCTGTTGCTCGGGCTGGTGCTGAGCATGGTGATGGCGACCGTCACTCAGTTCATCCAGCTGAAGATCAGCCCCGGGGAGTTCTCTATTTTCCAGGGCTTCAACTACGCCTCCTTCAACAAGGCCCAACCTGGGCAAGTGATCTATTCCGGTGTGCTGGTGACGGCGGTGTGCTTCATCGCCCAGCGCACTCTGCCGGTACTCGACGTACTGTCACTGGGGCGCTATCAAGCCATTTCCCTGGGCGTGGATTACCCGGTCAGTGTGCGCTTGCAACTCGGGTTGATCGCCATTTTAGTGGCTGTTTCCACCAGCCTGGTTGGGCCGACCGCGTTTATGGGCGTGTTCGTGGCGAATATCGCCTACGCGCTGGCTCGGACCGCTCGGCATCAGGTCACGCTGCCTCTCGGATGCGCCATCGCCATCGGTATTTTCATCATCGCCCAGTACCTGGTCGAGCAACTGTTCAACTACAACACCTCCGTCAGCATTCTCATCAACCTGGTGTGTGGTGTGTATTTCCTCGCGCTGATGATTCGAACCCGAGGCACTGCATGATCTCCCTCAATCACGTCTACAAAGCCTATGGCGCCAAGCATGTCGTGAGCGACGTCAGCGTGCAGTTCCCGCAGGGGCAGGTGACTTCACTGATCGGTCCCAATGGTGCGGGCAAGTCCACGTTGTTGATGTTGATCGCGCGTTTGCTGACACCCACCCGTGGTGAGGTACTGATGGGCGGGCGCAGCATTACGGATGTGCCGATAGGTGATTACGCCAAGCGCGTCGCGACCTTGCGTCAGTCACCGGATTTCAATCTGCGCTTGACCGTCGAGGAGTTGGTTGCCTTCGGCCGTTTCCCCTACAGCCGTGGAGTGCTGACCGCGCACGACCGTCAGGTAATCGACAAGGCCATTGAATTTCTATCGTTGCAGCCCCTGCGCCTCTCCTACATCGATGAACTCAGCGGTGGGCAACGGCAGATGGCGTTCCTGGCGATGACCATTGCCCAGCAAACCGATTATCTGTTGCTGGATGAGCCGCTCAACAACCTCGATATGAAACACGGGGTGCAAATCATGCGTGCCCTGCGTCGATTGTGCGATGAGCATGGCCGCACGGTGATCCTGGTGGTGCACGACATCAACTTTGCGGCCAATTACTCCGATCATATCGTGGCCATGAAAGGCGGTGCCATTCACCTCCATGGCCCGGTCGCGCAGGTGGTGACCGAGGCCAATCTGCGTGAACTGTTTGATCTTGATTTTGAAATTCTGCAGAGCGAGCAGGGGTTCGTCTGCAACTACTTCAACCCATTACCATCAAGGGAACAGATATGAGCACCGATCACAAAATCTGCGCACTGCTATTGGCAATGACCGCAATCGTCGGATTGCAAGGGTGCGACAAGCAGACAGCGGAGGCCAAACCGGCTGTGACCGCGCAGGCCTACTATGAACCGATCACCATCGAGCACCCGCTTGGTACCACTGTGGTCTCCAAGTTGCCTGAGCGCGTGGTGGCGTTCGACATGAGCGAACTCGATACCCTTGATCAACTGGGCGCGCCGGTGGTCGGTATCGCCAAGGACTACGTCAGCAGCTTTTTGGTCCGCTACCGTGACGATGAAAACGTTGCGGATGTCGGCTCCACCATCCAGCCCAACCTGGAGCGGCTGCATGCACTAAAGCCCGACTTGATCCTGATCTCGCCACTTCAGGCACAAAGCTACGAGGAGCTCAGTCAGATCGCTCCTACCGTGTATGACGATGTGGATTTGACCAATAAAACAGGCAACCTCATCGAGACCGCCAAGGCGCATTTGACCCTGTTGGGTCGGATTCTCGAAAAACCGGACCTGGCCCGTCAGAAGGTCGCGGAAATGGACGCCAAGGTAGAACAGACCCGCCGGGTCACCGAAGGGCGCCCAGAGAAAGCCTTGATCGTGCTTCATAACAATGGCGCCTTCACCTCCTACGGCGTCAAGTCACGTTACGGTTTTGTCTTCGACACCCTTGGTGTGAAACCGGCCAGTACAGACATTGAGGCCGGTTTGCATGGGCAACCGATTTCCAACGAATTCATTCAGCAGGCCGACCCCGACATTCTTTATGTCATCGACCGCACGGCCGTGATGGAGCATCGTCCGGCGCTCGACATCAATAGCCTGGACAACCCGCTTCTGCGCAAGACCAAAGCCTGGAATAACGGGAACGTGATCTTCGTCGATGCTCAGACCTGGTACCTGTGCACCGCCAGCGTGACCTGCCTCAACCGCATGGCTGATGAGGTGATGCAGGGGTACGAAGGCTGATTTCAGGCGGTGTATCAACCGCATTCGGAGCCGCTGATATTCAGGTATAGGTCATTTAATAATATTTATCATTTAGATTGAGGATTTAAAGTTCTGGTACGGAAACCTAATGAATGCACTTCAACACTTCGCATTGAAAGGAATCCAGCATGTCGGAACACGGTCGCCCCATTCACGCCAACCCTGTTTTTTTGCAGGCCACGTCTCGCACGTTCCCCTTTGCCTTGAACCGCACGTTACCTGCCGTACAGATGGCGCTCCTGTTAGGGTTGAGTGGCACGGCGATGGGGGTATGCGCCGCTCCTGAACCGGAGCGGTCCACGCAATCCCGGGCAGAGGCGGACAAAGGCCGCCTAGTCCTGTCGGAAACGACGATCGAGGGTAAAATGCTCGCCACCGACAACCTGCCACCGGCCTATGCCGGCGGGCAGATTGCCACGGGCAGCCGGGTCGGTCTGCTCGGCAACAAGGACTTCATGGAAACACCCTTCAGCGCCATCAGCTACACCGATGACTTCGTGCGCAACCACCAGGCCAAGGACATTGGTTCGGTGATCGGCGCAACGGACCCGTCGGTCAATGTCCCGTCCAAGCGGGCTATCATCGAAACCTTCTTTATTCGTGGTTTCAATACCACCGCCAACGACATCACCTACAACGGCCTGGCCGGTATGGCGCCGAATCTGCGCGGCGCGACCGAGCTGGCCGAACGGGTCGAAGTGCTCAAAGGCCCGTCTGCGCTGCTCAACGGCATGCCCCCCGATGGCAGCATCGCCGGCAGCATCAACCTGGTGCCCAAGCGCGCAGCCGATGAACCCCTCACACGCTTGACCACCAGTTACGAATCCAATGGCCTGTACGGTGCACACGCCGATGTGGGTCGTCGGTTCGGTGAAAACAACCAGTTCGGTATCCGCTACAACGGCGTGTATCGCGATGGCGACACCTCCGTCGATGATCAGAAACAGGAAATGCAGCTCAACGCACTGGGCCTGGACTGGCGCAGCGAGCGCGTGCGTTTGTCGTTGGATGCCTACAAGCAGCGTGAGCGTCTGGACGGCGCCAACTACTTCGGTATTTCTTCGATCGCATCCTCGGTCAACAAAGTACCCAGCCCGAAAAAAGGTGACTACAACCTGGCGCCAGACTGGGCGTACACCATCAACACCACTGAAACCCTGCTGATCAGGGGCGAGGCGGATTTGAACGACTCGCTCACGGCTTTCGCGGCCTATGGTCAGCGCGACGGTGGCCGTAATGCGCTGATGACACGTGGCTCGCTGATCAACAACGACGGAGACATCAACGTCCTGGCCTATCGTTCGGACGGGCAGGGCACACAGAAGTCCGGTGAAGCGGGCCTCAAGGGCGTATTTGACACTGGCCCCGTCGGTCACGCCTGGTCTCTCGCGGCCACTCAGTACAAATCGGAAATGCACTACAAAGACCTGCAGATCCCCAACTACGCAGTGACCAACTACGACAACCTCGACTTCGGTCCTACACCACCTCTGGGCAGATACGGTGCTATCACCTCGCGCACCGAAGCCAGGCTTAAAAGCTTTGCGTTTCTCGACACTCTGTCGTTCCTCGATGGGCGCGTGCAATGGACCCTGGGCTGGCGCGACCAGACCGTGGAAAGCGACAACCTGACAGCGGCTCGAGTCAAGACCTCAAGCTACAAAGATAGCCGCGTTTCACCGGCGACCGCGTTGCTGGTCAAGGTCACTGACGATGTGTCGGTGTATGCGAACTACATCGAAGGTCTGTCGCAGGGCGGCACGGCACCGACCACAGCGGTCAATTCGGGTGAAATCCTGAGCCCTTACCAGACCAAGCAGTATGAAGTCGGCGCCAAGATGGACCTGGGTACATTCGCCACTACCATGGCGGTATTCCAGATTGAAAAACCCAGTGCCTACACCGATCCGGCCACCAATATTTACGGCGTAAACGGCGAGCAACGTAACCGTGGCGTGGAGTGGAGCTTTTTCGGCGAAGCCCGGCCAGGGCTGCGTTTGATGGGCGGTGCTTCCTACACCAAAGCCGAACTCACCAAGGCGTTGGTCACGCGCAACGAGGGCAACCAAGTGACCGGCGTGCCTAGGGTCATCGCCAAGCTTGGCGCTGAGTATGACCTGGAGACTGTCTCGGGGCTGACTCTTACCGCCGGCACCAATTACATCGGCAGCCGCTACGTCACCGACGATCACCGCATGGAGCTGCCGTCGTACACCGTCTTCGACATCGGCGGGCGCTATACCACCAATGTCATGTCTAAACCGGTGACCTTGCGGGCCAACGTGGAAAATGTCGCGAACCGTGCCTACTGGATTGGTTCGTACAACGGTGGGGACGGCAGCGGCCTTTCCGGTGGCCTTGGTGCGCCACGTACCCTTCAGCTCTCGGCCTCGGTTGATTTCTAACCGCAGTTCCGCAAAAGGGGGAAGGTCTGCGGCGTTCTCCCTCACGCTCCTTTTGTCAGAGGCTCTGGCGTTATCGCTTCAAGCAGAGGATGAGCCGTCGAGAGCGCTGCGATTACATTGCCCCGATGGAGCGGCTGTTTCGCAGCCCGAAGACAGAGTGGATACCCACCACTGGGTAAATGAGTTTTTCGCGGGCCCGACGGAATATCGGTCGCATTTTGATGCAACGGTACCATTGCGAAAGTCCGCATTCCCAGTGGTACCTACTGCGTTGGCTGAGGAAAGACTTAACGCAGCGTCCGTGATTAGTTGACCACTACTTCGATTGCAGTTTTCGGTGAAAGGATCCCGCTCCGAAGCGGGATTGTCCGCTTGGAAGGTGTCCGCCTCGCAAGCTTCCTGGATGCACCTGCAGCTACATGCGGGTGCCCAGGAATCAGCACCGCAGGGTCCGACAGATGCTCCGGGTCAATGCTTCGAAGCAGGTGCCCGGTCTCCTGAGCAGGCCAAAGACGATTGACCCTTGTTGATCAGGACGGTGTTCGCGCCTTCCTGATCGTGGGGTTGAGCAAATCGGTAACCGTACCGCTGGCCAGTTCGGCGGCAAGCCCTACCGTTTCATGGAGCGTAGGGTGAGCGTGAATGGTCAGGGCCAGGTCTTCGATGTAGGCGCCCATTTCTATAGCCAGGCATATTTCGCCCAGTAGTTCTCCGGCTTTGGCGCCGACTATTGTAGCTCCCAGCACGGTTCCCTTTTGGGCGTGGTACAGCAGTTTCGTCTTGCCTTCCGTGCGTCCTTCCGTCAACGCTCTACCGCTGGCAGACCAGGGAAATACTGCGGTCTTGAACGGTATTCCCTGGGCAGCCGCCTGCTTCTCGGTCAATCCTGTCCAGGCCAGCTCAGGGTTGGTGTAGGCAATTGAGGGGATGGTGAGCGGAGCGAAGGCTGAGTGCTTGCCGGCAGCCACCTCGGCAGCCACATGGCCTTCGTGGGAAGCTTTGTGTGCCAGCATAGGATTGCCATTGATATCTCCAATGGCAAGGATATGTGGCTTGCTGGTGCGCAGTTGATTGTCGACCTTGATGAATCCGCGCTCATCGAGAACTACGCCGGCGGCCTCTGTGTTCAAACGATCACTGTTCGGTCTGCGCCCAACCGCCACGAGCAGCGCGTCGAATCGCTCGGGTTGGCAGGCTCCATCAGTATTGGTGAACTCTATTTCGAGCGCTGTCGTGTTTGGCGCAACAGCGGTTATGCTGGTGTTGAGCCTGATCTCGAAGCGTTCGGCGTTGTAGCGTTGATAGACTTGAACCATGTCGCCATCAGCTGCCGGAATCAGTTGCTCCGAGGCCTCCACGATGGTGACTTGGCTGCCTAGAGCTCTGTAGACCGTAGCCATCTCCAGGCCGATGATACCCCCGCCGGCAATCAGCAGCCGTCCGGGAATCGAGCGTAGCGCCAGTGCCTCGGTAGAATCCCAGATGCGGGGATCGTCCGGTAGGAAGGGCAGCGAGGTGGCGCGTGAGCCCGCGGCGATGATGCAGTGCTCGAAGCTTATGATCGTATGCGTCGCGCCATCTTTCACGGCTACCTGATTGGCTCCCGTGAACTGCGCCGTGCCATGAATGACCTTAACATCCCGAGCTTTCGCGAGAGCGCTTATGCCTTGGCCAAGCGTGCCAATGCATTGATCTCGAAAACCGCGTAACTGCTCGAGATCGATTTGTGGTGCGTTGAAGTGCAGCCCCAGGTGTTGTGCGTTGGTGGTCTCGTTGAGCACATTGGCCGCGTGCAGTAATGCTTTGGAAGGAATGCACCCCACATTCAGGCACACGCCACCCAAATTGGTGTGGCGCTCCACCATCGTGACTTGCAGCCCCAGATCCGCAGCTCGGAAGGCTGCGCTATAACCGCCTGGGCCAGCGCCTATTACCAATACCTGAGTAGAGAAGTACGACGGCATGGTGATCTCCTTTTTGACTATCACCAGGTAGGTTTCAAGACCTTATCGCCTGACTCACGGTAAGGCAAGTAATCCTGTGGTTCTGTGCTTATTCCTAATTTTTCACTGCATAACCCGATTTTTTGCCGATAGGCCTATTGATCTTTAAACACTATTTTAGGAATCTATCTTCAGATAGGTAGATGCTTGATGGCGTCTAAGGTGTCATACAAGGGAATGAACATGACCGAACCAACGCTTCGCTACAATGCAAATGTCTTGGGCCTGCACCCGGCGCGTTCAACCTTGGATGGTGAGGGCACGGCACTAAAGATCTTGCATTGCCTGTTCAAACGCCGCTGTGTCATTGGTCGCCGATCGGCGAGTGTCACGGGGCGGAATGAATCTGAGTTACCGCCTGCGCATGTGTTGCGGCCACATCTTTCCGTGATTGCAGCGATGGTAGTGGCAGGCCGCACGATTGAAATGATCCTGCCTGCCTTTCCGGGGAAATCGCCCAACAGAAGAAAGACCCTTGGTCATTTGCCCGATCTTGCCGAACGTCATGCGATCGATGAGTTGGGACGCCTGTGCGCGGAGATCCGCGCTCTGCATGCGCCCGGTGCCAGAATTCATATCTGTTCGGACGGCTACGTGTTCTCCGATCTGGTGAAGATTCCGGATCACCATGTACAGGACTACACCCAGGATTTGCAGCGCTATGCAGAGCAGACCCATCCAGGTCTTTTTGCCATGTTCGATCTCAAGGACGCCTATCCGCGATTGAGCTGTTTGGAGTCCATGCGTGAAGAGTTGATGATTGAGCACGGCACCTCGCTGATTCAACTCAAGGAGCGCTCCCTTAATGAACCTCGCGCCATGGCCATGTATCGGGGCATTACCCGGTTTCTGGCTGAGGACTATTCCGGGCTCGTTGATTTCAGGGGTGTTTCCAATACCCAGATCCAGAAAGCGGCGAAGCTTGCCGCCCTTCGTGTGATTCAGCGCAGTGAGGCGTGGAGTGAGTTGCTCGAGGTGCGTTACCCAGGATTTGTACGCCTCTCCATTCATCCGCAATTCGAGGTCTCATCGAAAATCGGCATACAGCTGGTTGCAAGCAGCGATATCTGGCGCACGCCGTGGCATTCGGTGGCCGTAAAACGTCACGGCGAGATATCTCTGGACAAGCGCAGCAATATCGATGAAAGCAGCAATCACCTGGTCTTCCATAACGGTCGCCCGTGTCATTACGTGAGTCAGTGCTGATGACCCGGCCTGTCAAAGCAGATGGTTTCCAAGCCTTGTTGCTGGACCTCGATGGAACCCTGATCGACACGCTTCCCGACATTAGCCAGGCACTGGGCCGCCTATTGAACGATCGTGGCCTGGAGCTATTGGACGATACGCAACTGAGGCGGTTGGTCGGTGGGGGGACACGAGCGATGTTGCAGGCCGTCTGCGCCAATGCGCAATTGCCTTGGGATGAACAGTGGCACGAGCAATACCTCCGTTTGTATGAGCAGTGTCTTTTAAATCGCTCCCGGCCTTTCGATGGTGTGCTTGCCCTGCTCGAACATTGCCGTGACAGGGCTCTACCCATGGCCGTGGTCACCAACAAGAGCCAGGCTATGGCGTCTCGATTATTGGATGCGCTGCTGCCAACTATTCCATTCGTCACGACAGTTGGCGCCAGCGCTTCAAGGCCCCTCAAGCCAAACCCCCAGGGGGCGTTTTTTGCTGCAGCGGAGATTGGGGCAAGTCCAGAGTGCTGCCTGTTGCTGGGAGATACCCAGAGTGACGTACTCACAGCGCGAGCTGCAGGCATGCGCGCCGGCGCCGCGTTGTGGGGTTACGGGAGTAGGCAGTCGCTGATGGCGTTGAGCCCCCATGCTGTCTTCGAAGAGCCCGGCCAGTTGGCAAGTTTTCTGTTCGACTGACTGCCTGCGCTTTAACGGGCGCCTTGTGCTGGAAAACCTCAGGAAGAGATCTGGTTATGAATGAGAGAAAGCAGCGAGGATTCATCTTCTTCGCCATTCTGCTGGCCATGGTCAATCTGTTGGCCTCCGATATATATGTGTCGGCGTTTCCTGTTCTCGAGCGAGATTTCGCCACTGACTCCACTTGGGTCGGTTGGTCATTGAGTCTGTTCTTTATTGGCTCAGTGCTGACATTGCCAATCTATGGCGCGATGTCCGACCGTTTTGGTCGCAAGCCAGTCTTGCTGGTGGGCTTGGTCGTGTTCGCGGTCGGTAGCTTCACTTGCTTGATGGCCGCTTCTGTCGAGTGGTTCCTGACAGGTCGCTTTATTCAGGCGGCGGGTGTTTGTGCTGCTTATGTGTTGTGGCAGCCAATGGTTGTCGATATCTACCCGCCAGCCCAGGTGCAGCGGGTTTTCGCGATCGTCATGCCGTTTCTGGGGATTTCCCCCGCATTGGGGCCACTGCTTGGCGGCCTGCTTACTGAGCAATGGGGATGGCGCTCAATCTTCATTTTCCTGCTGGCTATCAATGCGCTGTTGATTGCCTGGACGGTGCTAGGGTTTCGCGAGTCCCTTGTCGCTATGCCAGACAGCCAGCGTCGCGAGTCACTGTTGCAAGGCTACGCGGTGGTGCTGGGGCAGTGGCGGATGACTGGTATTTTTCTGGCGCTCGGGCTTTGCATCGGGATGTACATGGCGTATCTGACGCTTTGTCCTTTCCTGTTCGCAGGCTTAGGGTACAGCCCTGTGCAAATCGGTCTGACCTTCATTCCCATCGCAGGGGCATTCGGCGGTGGCGGGGCGCTCGCCAAGGTTCTATGCCGTAAATACAGCGAACTGCATGTCACTCGTCTGGGCGTGCTGGGCGCGATGCTGGGCAGCCTTGTCCTGACGATCAGCCTCTGGGTGACATCGCTGAGTTCGGCGTTGCAGGTCATCGTGCCGTTCATGCTGGTAACGATGTCCATCGGTGTTGCGATCCCTACGGGAACCTCCGTGGTTATGCGCGCCGCGGATCATCGTGCAGGCACCTGCTCTAGTGCCATGAACGTGATCAGCTCGCTATTGGCCTTCGCTGTCACGCTGGTGTCTGCCTTGCTGCTGTCACGCCTTGGCCCCCTCACCCTGGCTGGAGTAGTCGTGGGCAGCGCCACCCTGGCCTTGTTGTGTGTGACAAGTGTCGGCCGTGGCACCACGCCCCTCTGCACCGCACAAGGATGAGCAACATGGTCCATGACATCAAGAGTCTGCGGATCATCAGTGAGTCGGTCTGGACTGCCGGGCAGCCCAGCAAGACGGAGCTTGTGGCACTTCATGAGCTCGGCTTTGCCCTGGTGATGAACATAGCGCCTATTGATCCTCGGTACTCGTTGCCTAACGAGCAGGAACTGGTGCAGAGCTTAGGGATGCGTTATGTGCATCAGCCGGTCAGCTTCCAAAACCCCACGATCGCCGACTTTGAGCTTTTCGCCGCCACGCTGGATGAGCTGAGGAGTGAGCGGATGCTCATTCACTGCGCCGCCAACTATCGGGTCAGTGTGTTCTACGGTGTGTACGCCATGAGCGCACTGGGGTGGTCCGCGCAGCAATGCCAGGCGTTGATCGGTGACGTATGGAATATCGAAGAGTTTCCCGTGTGGGATGCATTGGCTCGAAAACTCATGGCACTGCAGGAGCAAGCCTGATGAATGAAAATCGCAAGAACTGGATTGGAGCGGCCATCGAGATCATCGAGCCGTTCTTGTTGCGTGCTACCGGTGACCGCTTTGAAGAGCGGGGGCGCAACGCACTGGCCAAGCAGCTTGCAGTGTGCTTCGACCAGCAGCGGCCACTGCGTCTATTGTTCCCCGGATTTCCCTGCAAGTCGCCCAATAGCCGTGACAAGAGCCTGGGAGTATTGCCCGACTATGGCGAGGTCATGGCCATCCAGCGGCTAGACCAGTTAGGCAGCGCCCTGGCGGATCATCATGCGCCAGGCTGCATAGTGACCATCGTCAGTGACGGCACAACCTTCAACGATATCGTCGGTGTCGATGACGAATGCCGCGAGAAGTACAACGACGCCCTACGCGACTTGTGTCACACCCATACCATCGTTTGGGCGAGTCTGGCCGACTGTTTGCCAGCGACTGATTCACCGGCGCAGCAGCGGCGTGAGCTGCTGCGCCACGCCCAATTACCCTATGCATCTATCGACAGGCTGATGGCTCTGGGCAAGCAGGATCATGAGCTGGCGGCAAGTCACGATAAGCTATGCAGCTACCTGTACAACGATCTGCGGCTGGGCAAACAGGCCGATCAGTCAGAAGACCAGTATCTGGAGGATATTTCCACTAAGGCCTGGCAAATGATGCAGCGCGGGCACGCACTGAATGCTGTCCTCAAGCGCGCGTTCCCTGATGACATTCGTCTTTCAGTCCACCAATACGATAACGCGGGCCCTAAATATACCGTTTCTCTGCAGACTGGCCTGCAACGACCTGTCAGTCCTTGGCATATGGTCCCGGTGTGCGGTCTGGATGGCCCCCAGGCACTGCGATGCCGCAATCAGGTCGATGCGCAAAAACATGTGTTGGTGACTTATCAAGGTCGGCCCTGGCTGTATCACCAGGTGGATGATCCCCGGGCTCTGGAATTCGAGTACGAACTCCAGAAGCTGCCGCTGTTCGGGTTGGCGGTACGAGACCCGCTTGGAAAAGGCTTCGATACGTTGTCTAGCGTTCTTCTCGCCTCGCTGACCGAAACTTTCGGTTTTGTGTGCCTGAGTGGCTACGCGTTTACCGATCAAGAAGCCTTCACTCGCCGCTGTGAAGGATTCGGAAAAATCTACCAGTGGAAATTTGGCGCCGTGCATGTGGTCAAGCCCGAAGATGAGCCGGAAGGGTTCGTGCATTCGCTGGAGAAAACGCCTTTGCATTGGGATTTGAGCATGTTGCCCTTGACCCATGAGGACGTAGTTGGAAATGAAAAATTCAGCGCCAGCAAGTTCATGCTCTATTGCAAGACACCACCATGTGTGGGGGAGGGCCAAACTACGATCGTCGACGGCCGTAATGTATTGGCTAAGGCCGGGCTGGCAAAGGTGCGCGAGTGGGCTAGAACCCGCGTCACCTACTTTACGAAAATGACTTACTTTGGAGGCAATCCGCGCAGCTACCCACTGGTCGATACGCACCCCTTCGATGGCCGGCTGATCTTTAGATATCAGGAGGGCAGCGATTCGGCACTGCAAACCTTCGACTTAAACATTGATGATATGTCGACGGCAGAGCAACGCAGCATCCTCGGCGAAGTGAACAGCCTGGCTTATGACCCCGATTGCATTATCGAGCACCAGTGGGCGCAGGATGATCTGGTACTTATCGATAATTGGCTAATGCTCCATGGCCGTCTGCCGATGACCGAGCGTTCGCGGTCGCGTGAACTGTGGCGCATCCAAATCTATTGATCGTCGAACCGGCGAGGTCCGCGTAACCAGCGCTTCAACTCTCGCAGGCTTCGAGGAATTGATATGCCAGCAAAAAAAATACTCATTTTCGCTGAGGCCGTCACGCTCGCGCATTTGGTTCGCCCCTACCAGTTGGCCAAGGTACTCGTGCAATCTGGCTACCGGGTGCACTTTGCCAGTGCCGATCGATTCCAGTTCGTATTCGACCAGCCGGATATCGAGCATCACTGGATTGAGTCGGTAGCGCATGGGCGCTTTCTAGAACGTGTAGAAACCGGCCGCTGCCTTTACTCGGCCCAAGAGCTTATCGACTATGTGGGTGAAGAGGTCGAGTTGATCAGGCGGCTGTCGCCCGACCTGGTCATGGGCGACTTCAGGCACTCGTTATCGATAAGCACGCGTCTGGCTCGCGCCCTGTATATCAACCTGATCAATGCCTATTGGAGCCCTTGGCAGCATCAAATGGTGCTGCCCGTTCCACAGTTGCGACAGGTTGCGCTACATCGCATTCCCGGTATGAAACACGTAATGCCACTGATGAGCAGAATCATATTCCATGTTCAAGGCAGGGCCTTGAATCAAGCCCGTGAGCACTTCGGCCTCCCGCCGTTTTCACATTGCTTGCATGGTTGGACTTTCGGCGACCATACGGCCTACTACGACGTGCCTGCGCATTTCGATTTGCCAGCGCTACCTGCCAACCATCATTTCATCGGTCACGTGCCGTGGCAGCCGACCGCGGTGCCTCCTTCGGATCAATTGCTTGATGGGCTGGCCGACCCCTTTGTGTATGTGGCACTCGGGTCATCGGCGGGGGCGGGAGTGCTTGGGGCGGTGGTCGAGCGCTTGATGCGCTTGGGGCTCGAATTAGTCGTCAGCGGTGTTGCCAAACAGGATCGACCGGCTAGCTGGGATCATAAAGTCAGGTCTGCGCCTTTGGTCGCTGGTGAAGTGATCGCCAGACGCGCCAGCTTGGTCATTACCAATGGCGGCAGTCCTTCGTCTTATCAGGCTCTGGCCGCGGGCACGCCTGTATTGGGAGTTGCGGTGAACATGGACCAGTTGTTGGCCATGAGCAACCTGCAGCGCCTGGGAGGTGGATATCTGTTGCGTCCCGGCGAAATCGCCTCCGGCCGTTTCGATAGCCGGGTGCAGTCATTGCTCAATGGCGAATGCCAGCACAGCGTGCGAGTCCTGGCCGAGCAACTAGGGTCTATGGACTACCGCCAGCAACTGCCGCAGTTAGTGCAGCGTGTCATCGATTTCGATGATGCATCCGCCAGCAGAGAGTCGACGGATGCTTCGAAACGTGCAGAGCAAGCCAGCCTCAGCGCCGCATCATGGACGTTGCGCCCCATTTTGCGCAGCAGTCTAATCAATGCACCAATGCGCGAAGACGTACACTGACGCCTTCGGCGACGTGGTCGAAATATGCCATATCGTCCAGGGCGCGTGCGCCAATCATCGCGCCATTGAGCGATGCAAGTATCTGTGCAGCTATCTTCCCTTGTTCGTCACGGCTGAGTGATGAGGCCATGTTGAGGATGATTTTTCCGATCCAATCCAGGTTCAGCCTATAAAAGTTCTTCAGGGAACTGACAACGCTGTCAGGGAGTATCTCGATATCCGCGCCCAACATCATGCACAGTGTCATGGTTCGATGGCTGGTAATTTCTTCGCGGTACATGTTCATGTAGCGCTCCGCACGTTGCAGCGGCGTACCGGGCTGGCTGTCAAGGTTGTTAAGAGCCAGCTCGAAGCGGGCCAGATAGCGCTTCATGACCGCTTCCACCAGGTCTTTCTTTGCGGGGAAGTGATAATGAATACTGGCGCTCTTGATGCCGATGATCTCGGCAATTTCTCTGAACGCGAACCCTTGATAGCCTCGTGAACGGATCAGGCGCTCCGCAATGTCGAGAATTCGTTCGGCAGTATTGTTCATGTCTTCATTGGCTCCAGACCCACAGTTTCATATCTGACTCGAGTTCAATGCGAGTTTATGGCCGGGCGATGCCCATCATGCGATCCGGATTGGCTTTCTGAGGCCGCCAGCATGGGTTGAGTGCTGGCGATTTTTTTGTCAGTGGCGGCTGGTTGGCGCCGGCATCGCCAGCAGCTGCTTTTCCTGATTCCAGTCGAACGGTTCGTCGTTTTCTTCGGCGTAGAAACGACGCTCGTCGAGTTGCTGATACAGTTCGATCTCTTCGTCGGGCATGAAGTGCAGGCAGTCGCCGCCGAAGAACCACAGCAGGTCACGGGGCACCAGGTGGGCGATCTGCGGGTAGCGCTGGAAGATCTGGCTGATCAGGTCCTGACCCAGGTACTGGCTGCGTTCGAAATCCACGGGCAACTCGGCCAGCAGTTCGTCATAGCGCTCGAGGAAGTTGGCATGGCTGTCATCGAGAATCTGCTCGGCTTCGCCCAGGGCGACCAGAATGGTGCGCAGGTGGTTGAGCAGGGCGATGTGGTGATCGAGATGGGTGTTGGCCATGTCCGGTGATCCTGAAAGTAAAACGGGCGCCGGAGTATAAAGTCCACGGTGCCCGCTGTCGTGCCTGCAGTATGCCTACCTGACTTTACCCTCGCTCGGCAGCAGCTCTTCCTTGCTGAAGTCATCGACATCGATCACCACACGACGGGCGACCTCGGCCCGTTGCAACTGCTGGCCTTCCTCGGCGGTGAGTACGCCGGCAGCGACTGCCGTTTCGATCTCGTTCTGCCCCGGCGTTTCCCGAACCTGCCCGGCCTTGACGGCCTTGTGCAGCTTCTTCTGCAGCGGTTGGGTTTCCTGCAGCAGATTGAAGGCGTGTTGCAGGGCGCCAACCGGATCGTCCGTGGCGCTTGGGCGGAAGCAGCCTTCGAGCAGCTCTTCGAGTGCCGGATCGCCAGCATTGCGGCCGATGATCGCTGCGACCTGAGCGTCGAGGTGATCGTCTGGGCCCTGGTGACGACGGCCGAAGGGAAAGACCAGCAAGCGCAGGGCGCTTCCCAGCAAGCGATTGGGGAAGTTGCTGAGCAGGGCGTCGATGGCGTCCTCGGCCTTGCCCAGGCTCTCCTCGAGCGCCCAGTGCAGCAGCGGGCGGACATGCTCCGGGTAGTCCTGATCGTGATAACGCTTCAGTGCCGCGGAGGCCAGATACAGATGGCTGAGTACGTCACCCAGGCGTGCCGACAGGCGCTCGCGACGCTTCAACTCGCCGCCCAGCAGCATCATGCTGAGGTCGGCGAGCATGGCGAAGGCGGCGCTCAGGCGGTTCAGGGCGCGGAAGTAAGGGCGGCTGATGCGGTCGCCCGGCACCTTGCCGAGCATGCCCAGGCTGAGGCTGAGAATCAGCGTGCTGGCGGCATTGCTGACGGCGAAGCCGATGTGTTGCATCAGCAACTCGTCGAACTCCACCAGCGCCTGGTCGCGGTCTTCGCGATTGGCCAGGGCCATTTCCTTGAGTACGTAAGGATGGCAGCGGATCGCCCCCTGGCCGAAGATCATCAGGTTGCGCGAGAGGATGTTGGCGCCCTCGACCGTGATGAAGATCGGCGCCCCTTGCCAGGAGCGGCCCAGGTAGTTGCTCGGGCCCATGATGATGCCCTTGCCGCCGTGCACGTCCATGGCGTGGGTGATGCACTCGCGGCCACGCTCGGTCAGGTGGTACTTGAGGATCGCTGAGAGCACCGAAGGCTTCTCACCCAGGTCCACCGCATTGGCGGTGAGGATGCGTGCGCTGTCCATCAGCCAGGCGTTGCCGCCGATGCGTGCCAGGGCCTCCTGAATGCCTTCGAAGGCCGAGAGCGGCACGTTGAACTGCTCGCGTACCTGGCTGTACTGGCCGGTGACCAGGCTGGTGTACTTGGCGGCGCCGGTACCGACGGCGGGCAGGGAGATGGAGCGACCTACCGACAGGCAGTTCATCAGCATCATCCAGCCCTTGCCGAGGTAGTCCGGCCCGCCGATGAGGTATTCCAACGGCACGAATACATCCTTGCCGCAATTGGGGCCGTTCATGAAGGCAGCGCCCAATGGCAGGTGGCGGCGGCCGATTTCCACGCCAGGGGTATCGGTGGGAATCAGTGCCAGGCTGATGCCCAGTTCCTCCTTGTCGCCGAGCAGATGATCCGGGTCATAGGCCTTGAAGGCCACGCCAAGCAGTGTCGCAACCGGGCCGAGGGTGATGTAGCGCTTTTCCCAGTTCAAGCGCAGGCCGACGACTTCCTCGCCGTTCCACTGGCCTTTGCAGATCACACCGCTATCGGGCATGGCGCCGGCGTCGGAGCCAGCCAGTGGGCCGGTCAGGGCGAAGCAGGGGATATCGTCGCCACGCGCCAGGCGCGGCAGGTAATGGTTGCGCTGCTCTTCGGTGCCGTAATGCAGCAGCAGTTCGGCCGGGCCGAGGGAGTTGGGTACCATCACCGTGGAGGCGAGGTCACCGCTACGGGTGGCCAGCTTCATCGCCACCTGGGAGTGGGCGTAGGCGGAAAAACCCTTGCCGCCGTATTCCTTGGGAATGATCAGGGCGAAGAAGCCATGTTGCTTGATGTGCGCCCAGGCTTCTGGCGGCAGATCCATGCGCTGGCCGATTTCCCATTCGCTGACCATCGCGCACAATTCTTCGGTCGGGCCGTCGATGAAGGCCTGCTCCTCTGCGGTCAGCCTGGCTTTCGGGTAGGCCAGCAGCTTGTCCCAGTCGGGGCGGCCGCTGAACAGCTCGCCGTCCCACCATACGGTGCCTGCTTCGATGGCGTCCTTTTCGGTGGCCGACATCGGCGGCAGCACCTTCTGGAACCAGGCGAACAGCGGCGCGGTGAAATGCTTGCGGCGCAGCTCCGGTAGCGCCAGGGGGATGGCGACAGCCAGCCAGAGCAGCCAGAAGATCACCAGCAGCCAGCCAGGCGCATGGCTGTAGGCGCCCATCACGAGCAGGTAGGCGGCAACTATTGCCAGGGCGGGTAGGGGCGCCGTGCGGCGGTGGGCCAGATAGGCCGTACCGATGACCAGAACGAGCAACCAGACAGCGAGCATGCAGAATCCTCCATGATGGCGATGGCAGAACGACTACCGACGCCATAATCGTAGTCGGCAAGCGCAAAGGCTGCCGACAGGGGCGTTACAGATCACTTCCGGGTGGTCACGACCTGCCGCGTTCACGATAGTGACCCCTACCGAGGCCGCGTAGTTCGGCTAACAAATTGCGTCTGCGGATGACCTGTTGGTCAGCTCATGAATGGCCCGTACTCGGGCTACATGAACGGGGTCGATAGCCAACATCAGTATGTCTGGCTTTCTTCTTGCGGGCAGAGTGGTAGGGTTGTCAGCGTCTCGGCTGGCGGGATTCTGATAAGGACGATTGGCATGCTGAAAATATGGGGCCGCAAGAACTCCAGCAACGTGCGCAAGGTGCTGTGGTGTGCTGAAGAGGCCGGTGTCGGCTATCAGCGGCTGGATGCCGGTGGGGCGTTCGGCGTGGTCGATCAAGCGGAGTTTCTGGCGCGCAACCCGAATGGGCGGGTGCCTGTGCTCGAGGATGGTGACCTGGTGCTCTGGGAGTCCAACAGCATCGTGCGTTACCTGGCCGCGGCGTATGCGCCGGGCAGCCTCTATCGTGAAGATCCAGCCAGCCGGGCGCAGGGCGACAAGTGGATGGACTGGACCACGTCCACCTTTGCCGGTGAATTCCGCGATTTGTTCTGGGGCACCCTGCGTACCCCTGTGGAGCAGCGCGACGTGGCGGCGATCGACGCTGCCCGGCAACGCTGCATCGCGCTTCTGGCGTTGCCCGAGCGGGCACTGGGCGAGCATGACTACTTGTCCGGCGAGGCCTTCGGCATGGGCGACATCCCGCTCGGCAGCTTCATCTATGCCTGGTTCGAGATGCCCATCGAGCGACCGCCACAGCCCAATCTGCAAGCCTGGTATGCGCGGCTGCGCGAGCGACCCGCCTACCAGAGTGCGGTGATGACCGCCCTGACCTGATTGCACAATGTCGTTGCAATGCAGGTGCTTCACCCCCATCTAAACCCTGTCACTTTTCATGCGTGCGTATCCTTTATGAGTACTGCTCTGTCGATCCGACAGCTGACCAAAACCTATGGCAACGGCTTCCAGGCCTTGCACGGCCTCGATCTCGATGTGGCCGAAGGGGATTTCTTCGCCTTGCTTGGCCCTAATGGCGCTGGCAAATCCACCACCATCGGTATCCTCTCGACGCTGGTGAACAAGTCCAGCGGCACGGTCAACGTGTTCGGCCATGACCTGGACGCCCAGCCTGCCGCGCTCAAGCGCTGCATCGGCGTGGTGCCTCAAGAATTCAACTTCAACCAGTTCGAGAAGGTCTTCGACATCGTCGTGACCCAGGCCGGCTACTACGGCATTCCGGCGCGCCTTGCCAAGGAACGTGCCGAGCAATACCTCAACCAGCTGGGGCTGTGGGACAAGCGTGACGTGGCCTCGCGGGAGTTGTCCGGTGGCATGAAGCGCCGGCTGATGATCGCCCGCGCGCTGGTACATCAGCCGCGGCTGCTGATCCTCGACGAGCCGACCGCCGGTGTCGATATCGAACTGCGCCGCTCGATGTGGAGCTTCCTCACCGATCTCAACGAACAGGGCATCACCATCATCCTCACGACTCACTACCTGGAAGAGGCCGAGCAGTTGTGCCGCAACATCGGCATCATCGACCACGGGCGGATCGTCGAGAACACCAGCATGAAAGCGCTGCTGGGCAAGCTGCATGTCGAGACCTTCCTGCTGGACCTGAAGCACGACCTGACTGCCGTGCCCCAGCTTGTCGGCTATCCGGCCAAGCTGGTCGATCGTCACACGCTCGAAGTGCAAGTGGACAAGAGCCAGGGCGTCACCGAGCTGTTCCGCCAATTGTCGGCACACAACATCGAGGTGCTGAGCCTGCGTAACAAGAGCAACCGTCTGGAGGAGCTGTTCGTGTCACTGGTCGAGAAGAACCTGTCGAAGGTGGCCGTATGAATCGCGAGCAGTCCGAATTCAGCGCCAACATGGTGGCGTTGCGTACCATCGTCTACCGCGAAGTTCGCCGCTTCATGCGTATCTGGCCGCAGACCCTGCTGCCGCCAGCGATCACCATGGTCCTGTACTTCGTGATCTTCGGGAACCTGATCGGTCGGCAGATCGGCGACATGGGTGGCTTCACCTACATGGAGTACATCGTGCCGGGGCTGATCATGATGTCGGTGATCACCAACGCCTATGGCAACGTGGTGTCGAGTTTCTTCGGTAGCAAGTTCCAGCGCTCGGTGGAGGAGTTGATGGTCTCCCCGGTATCGCCGCACACCATCCTGATCGGCTACGTCACCGGCGGCGTGCTGCGCGGCCTGGCCGTGGGCGTGATCGTGACGATACTGTCGCTGTTCTTCACCCATCTGCAGGTGCATCACCTTGGGCTGACGGTGCTGGTGGTGTTGCTGACGGCGACCATCTTCTCCTTGGGTGGCTTCGTCAACGCGGTGTTCGCGCGCAACTTCGACGACATCTCGATCATCCCGACCTTCGTGCTGACGCCACTGACCTACCTGGGCGGCGTGTTCTACTCGATCAGCCTGCTGCCGCCGTTCTGGCAGACCGTGTCGATGGCCAACCCGGTGCTGCACATGGTCAACGCCTTCCGCTACGGCATTCTCGGCGTATCGGACATCCGTATAGGCACGGCAATCGGCTTCATGCTGGTCGCCACGGCAGTGCTCTACGTGCTGTGCGTCCGTTTGCTGGTCAGTGGGCGCGGCATGCGGCAGTGAGCATGTCGTCGGGCCCCTTGCTTGGCGTCAGGCCCGAAAATCGCCGGCAAGCCGGCTCCTACGCAGCAGCGCTGCCACCCATTCTGTAGGAGCCCGCTTGCGGGCGATGCGCTGGCGGCCATGCCGCAGCAACGCGTCAGGCACGGGAATCGCCGGCAAGCCGGCTCCTACGCGACAGCTATGTCACCCATTCCGTAGGAGCCCGCTTGCGGGCGATGCGCTGGCGGCCATGCCGCAGCAACGCGTCAGGCCCGGGAATCGCCGGCAAGCCGGCTCCTACGCAGCAGCGCTGCCACCCATTCTGTAGGAGCGCGCTTGCGGGCGATGCGATGGCGGCCATGACTCAGCAACGTGTCAGGCACGGGAATCGCCGGCAAGCCGGCTCCTACGCGACAGCTATGTCACCCATTCCGTAGGAGCCCGCTTGCGGGCGATGCGCTGGCGGCCATGCCGCAGCAACGCGTCAGGCCCGGGAATCGCCGGCAAGCCGGCTCCTACGCAGCAGCGCTGCCACCCATTCTGTAGGAGCGCGCTTGCGGGCGATGCGATGGCGGCCATGACTCAGCAACGTGTCAGGCCCGGGAATCGCCGGCAAGCCGGCTCCTACGCGACAGCGATGCCACCCATTCTGTAGGAGCCCGCTTGCGGGCGATGCGCTGGCGGCCATGACTCAGCAACGCGTCAGGCCCGGGAATCGCCGGCAAGCCGGCTCCTACGCAACAGCGCTGCCACCCATTCTGTAGGAGCCCGCTTGCGGGCGATGCGTTGGCGGCCATGACTCAGCAACGCGTCAGGCACGGGAATCGCCGGCAAGCCGGCTCCTACGCGACAGCTATGTCACCCATTCCGTAGGAGCCCGCTTGCGGGCGATGCGCTGGCGGCCATGCCGCAGCAACGCGTCAGGCCCGAAAATCGCCGGCAAGCCGGATCCTACGCAGCAGCGCTGCCACCCATTCTGTAGGAGCCCGCTTGCGGGCGATGCGCTGGCGGCCATGCAGCAGCAACGCGTCAGGCCCGGGAATCGCCGGCAAGCCGGCTCCTACAAAGCAACGCAGCCAGCAATTCCGTAGGAGCCCGCTTGCGGGCGATGCGATGGCGGTCATGCTGCAACAACGTCTCAGGCCCGGGAATCGCCGGCAAGCCGGCTCCTACGCGACAGCGATGCCACCCATTCTGTAGGAGCCCGCTTGCGGGCGATGCGATGGCGGTCATGCTGCAACAACGTGTCAGGCCCGGGAATCGCCGGCAAGCCGGCTCCTACGCGACAGCGATGCCAGCAATTCTGTAGGAGCCCGCTTGCGGGCGATGCGATGGCGGTCATGCTGCAACAACGTGTCAGGCCCGGGAATCGCCGGCAAGCCGGCTCCTACGCGACAGCGATGCCAGCAATTCTGTAGGAGCCCGCTTGCGGGCGATGCGCTGGCGGCCATGACTCAACAATCCGTCAGGGCCGAAAATCGCCAGCAAGCCGGCTCCTACGCGACAGCGCTGCCACCCATTCTGTAGGAGCCCGCTTGCGGGCGATGCGCTGGCGGTTATGACTCAGCAACGCGTCAGGCCCGAAAATCGCCGGCAAGCCGGCTCCTACAAAGCGACGCAGCCAGCAATTCCGTAGGAGCCCGCTTGCGGGCGATGGATGGCGGTTATGCCGCAACGTCAAACCGTGGCCTCCATTCTCCGGCATGTCGGCTCCTGCGGGGTTGGCTGCAGGGGCCATCTACAGCCAGCCGTAATGGCGGAAGCTGGCGTACAGGCCGACGCAGCCTGCGCCGATCACGCCCAGGACCGCGAAATAGCCGTACTGCCAGGTAAGCTCGGGCATGTTGTGGAAGTTCATGCCGTAGATGCCGGCCACGGCCGTGGGAAAGGCCAGTATGGCTGCCCAGGCGGCAAACTTGCGCTGTACCACGCTCTGTCGGGATGACTCCAGCAGCAGGCCGATCTCGATGGCGTGGTCGGCCATCTCGCGCAGGTTGGTGAGGTCTTCGAGCAGGCGATTGACGTGGATGGCGACGTCACGAAAGTACGGGCGCATGTTCTTGTCGATGAACGGGAAGTCCAGGCGCTGCAGTTCCTGGCATATCTCCGCCAGCGGACCGATGTTGCGGCGCAGGCGCAGCAGGTTGCGGCGCAGATGCTGAATGCGCACCACCTCGGCGTGGCTCATGGCGCATTCCAGCACGGCCTGCTCGAGCTGCTCCAGTTCGGCGTAGTAGATGTCCATCAGCGGTCGGTAATTTTCGATGATGAAGCTGAGCAGGGCGTAGAGTACGAAGTCTTCGCCGTGCTCGAGCAGCAGCGGCCGTGCCTCGCAGCGCTGGCGCACCCGGGAGTAGGGCGCGGACTCGCCATAGCGAGCGCTGATCACGTAGCCCTTGCCGGCGAACAACTGGGTTTCCACGAAGGTCAGTTCATCGCCGACCTGCACCGGTGAATAGAGCACCAGAAACAGCGCATCACCGAAGGTTTCGAGCTTGGGCCGAGTGTGCCGTTGCAGCGCGTCCTCCAGGGCCAGCTCATGTAGGTTGAACTGCCGCTGCAGGTTGCCGAGCTCTTCGCTACCGGGATCGTGCAGGCCTATCCACACGAAGTGCTCGGGTTTGTTGGCCCAGTCGCGCCCCTCGTCGAGATTGATATCGCTGACCTTGTGGCCCTTGCTGTAAACGGCTGCTGCGACGACTTCGCCCATGGTGTGCCCCGTGCGTTACCTGTTCGCGGCAGCTTACCTGCTTATCTCGCGTCGCTCAGCCCCTTTACGCCGGCTTCGACGTGCTCGCCAATTCGGCATCCATCGCATCGATGCAGGTCTGCATGCGCGAGCGGCACGTTTCGATCAGTTGCGGCAGGTCATCCATGCTCAGGCCGGCGGTGGGGATCTCCGGCAGTGAGCGGATCATCACCCGGCCGCTGTTCCAGGCATTGAGGCGCAGACTGCGTACGTAGCTGCTGGCACACACCGGGATGATCGGAACACCGGCGGCAACGGCCATCTGGAAGGCGCCTTTCTTGAACGGCAACATCTCGCCACCACCATTGCGGGTACCTTCCGGGAAGACCCAGATGGAAGTGTTCTCATGTTGCAGCGTATGGGTGGTCGCCAGCATCGAGCGCTTGGCCTTGCGTGCGTTGCCGCGGTCGATCAGTACATTGCCGGCCAGCCAGTACAGCTGGCCGAACAGGGGCACCCATTTGAGGCTCTTCTTGCCGATGCTTACCGTGCGTCGGGGCACCACGCAGCCGATGACATAAAGGTCGTAGTTGGACTGGTGGTTGGCGATGATCACGCAGGGGCGGTCATGTTCGGCCAGATTGCGCGTATCGGTCTGGACCTTGATGCGCAGCAGGCGCAGCGCCGGCAATGAATACAAGCGCGCGCACAGGCGGCTGTTGTCAGGGTGGAATGGGCGACACAGGCCCAGCAACAGCCCAAGAATGCCTGCGCCGATGAAATGCACGCCCATCATCAGCATGCGCAGTACGAAGAGCATGGTTGCGACCCACTCGAAAAAGGTCGCGCAGTGTAGGGGTGGCCCGGTTTTTGGGCAATTGCCAGGCCATTACCAGTGATTGCCGACGTTCAGGCATGCAGTCGATCGGGCGAAAGCATGCCTGAAACCTTACAGGGCGTGCTGCTTGTCCAGTTCGATGGACTGGGCGAGGGTTTCCAGCAGCGCAGCACGGACCTTGAGCTTGGTCTTGCGGTGGGCATTCATGTTGATCTTCTTGAACTGCGCAGCGACGGCCAGTGCAGTGACCACCAGTTGGTCAGCCGGTACCACCTTGTCGAGGAAGCCCGCATCTACTGCGCTCTGCGGGTCGAACATCTCGCCATTGATCACCGAGCGGTGAAAGGCCGACTTGCGCAGGCGGTCGCGGGCCAGTTCGATGCCCACGTGGTGCATGGTCATGCCGATCTGCACTTCATTGAGGCCAATGCTGAAGGACCCCTCGACACCGATGCGGTAATCGCTGGAGAGCAGCAGGAACGCACCCTTGGCCACCGCATGGCCCGGGCAGGCGACGATGATCGGGTAGGGGTGAGCGAGCATGCGCCGCGCCAGGGTCGAACCCGCGGCTACCAGGTCGATGGCATTCTGCGGGCCGGAGGTCATCACCTTGAGGTCATAACCGCCGGAGAGAATCCCCGGCTGTCCGGTCAGGATCACGATGGCCTTGTCCTGGGTAGCGCGATCCAGGGCCTCATTGAACGCCTCGATCACCGCAGGGGAAATGGCATTCACCTTGCCGTTGTTCAGGGTCAGGGTGGCGATGCCGTCATCGAGTTGGTAGCTGATCAGGTCGCTCATGGTCGACTCCTTGTTCTGGATATGCGGCTGACGTTACCCATCGGACGAGGTCAGGTAAAGCACGAAGGGTGACCGTAGAGTCAGGCTTCAGCCTTGGCGAATGCAGGGCCCCGTCCCAGCGTGGCGCCGATGATGGATCGCGCGGATCTGCACTGCCGTCACTCCCTCATGTGCCCGACTGCAGTCGGCACGCCCGCCTTGAGTCGGTCTTGCGCGCTCTAGCAGCATGCCGTTTATCCTGGGTCATGGCTTAAATGCATGAATCTGCTGAAAAAAGTTTGCCTTTGGGAAAACCTTCGATTACATTAGTGCGCCTCGACAGACAGCATGTCTGGCGAGATCCGGTGAAGTGTCCGAGCGGTTGAAGGAGCACGCCTGGAAAGTGTGTATACGAGAAATCGTATCAAGAGTTCGAATCTCTTCTTCACCGCCACTTTCGCAATACCTGAAGCCCTGAAAACGTCACCGTTTTCGGGGCTTTTTGCATTCCGGGTCAGGTAGCCGTCAAAGCAGTGTCGAACGCACCTTGATCACGTGCTCGTCCTGCGGCACCTAGTAGGCGAGGCGGTGCTGGACGTTACTGCGCCGCGAGCACGCGCCGTTCAGGTCCTCTGCGAGCTTTTCGTAAGTCGGTGCTGGAGGGTGGAAGAGGCCGCACTCGTCCAGCAAGGCTGCAGTCCTGCCCTGCAAGCTGCAGCAAAAGGCTCCTTGGCGTTTTCTTCAGCTTCCTAAGGCTCATACCACTTTCGACCTGGGGTAGCTCTTCTGGTAGCGCGTCAGTTCGTCTTTGCCTGGCTCGCGGTAAGGCGTGCCCGGGCCGTCATTGGCGATGAAGAACGTGTCCGATGAAGAATGCTTTGCCGCTGCCTTGGAAACCGTATCGAGCGGAGTCCAGGGCAATACGACTGAACCCTTTTTGAAAGAGGTGCAGCCGTTGATCGAAGCGAGATAGAGGGTTTTTTCCGGCGCGCCAGGTGTGGTCACCGTCACTTCACGCTCTTCGAGCAGCCGTTTGGCAAGCGCCGCACCAAGCAGTCTTGCAATGGGCACGGTGAGGTTATCGATGTTGCCAGGAACCGCCACCAGCACGTCGTCATTCTTGTTCATGGCTAGGCGCAGAACCCGGGCGAATTCGTCTGCGAAAATGCCGTGTTTGATCGTGTGATACATCATGATCCGCATCCTTACGTTGATGTTTGAGCACTCAGGCTAGAGCAGGATTGCTGGCGCTTCAAATAGATTGGCGTGTATCGACCCTCGCGAGCTCGTACGCAGGCAACAGCCATGGTTAGCTGCGACGAGCGGTTAGCCGCAGAATTGGAGCGAGCTCAGTCGTGCTGCTTCTCGGAGAATAGCTGCTAAAGCTAATGCCTTCCCGGATGCAGCAAGTTTTGTTCCAGGAAATGCAGGGGTGGCGCATGGTCTGCTGCTGCGGCAGCCTTTGCCGTGTGCGTCGATGGCGGGTGTGAGCAGGCGGGATGAAGCGAGCAATAGCCGAAGCATGGCCGTTCCTTGGCTGGTGTTATGGCAATAAGCTACTACTAACGTGGCTAGTCTGGGTAGCTGGGCTTTCATACAGCCGACCGTTGGTAACTGCGCGGGCGACTGGGTAAAGAGAAATACGCCAATGGCCAGGACGATCTTGTCCGTTTCAGGGCGCTGCTGTATCGTCCGCGCCCTGCCATGATGCGGCCTGTGGCAAGCTGAAAGAGCGGGGCGGCGTACGAGTCCCGTCTTCACAGCCACTTTCGAACAACACCAAAAAAGCCGAAAACCGACCGGTTTTCGCTGGCTTCGGGCTTCTGGTGTCCGGCTTTCTGCGGCGCCAACCCTCTCCGAGCATCCAGCACTCAGCCGAGCACAGCTCGCAGGCGAGAGTCTGCGCCTCTGCGCTTCAGGTTTCGATTGCTGCCTGTGCAACGGCACGGCACTTCCAGTTTCAGTCACCTGCCCATGGCGGGGGCGGACTCCTATCATCGTTTCTGAGGTTTTTATGTCGCAACTGCTTGGCATGGCGCTGGGGCCCTTGCTCGGTTTATTCATCATCAGTATCGGTAATGGCTTCATTTCCTCACTGACCACGCTGCGTCTGGATGCGGCCGGGGTGTCGGCGACGGTGATCGGCATCGTGTCCGCGTCGTACTTCATCGGCCTGACCCTGGGCGCGCTGTTCAACGACCGTTTGATCCTGCGCATCGGTCATATCCGTGCCTACAGCAGCTTCGCGTCGCTGACCGCAGTCAGCGTGCTTCTGCAGGGTTTGTTCTTCGATCCCTGGGCCTGGTTCGTCTTCCGGCTGATCGCCGGTTGGTCGATTCTCGGCGTATTTCTGGTGGTGGAGAGCTGGATGCTTCTGGCTGGCGATCAGAAGGTGCGCGGCCGCCTGCTGGCGTTGTACATGATGGCGTTGTACGGCTCGGGCATGCTCGGGCAGTTGCAGCTCGGTGCCATCGACGCCTGGGGGGAGACCGCTCCCTTTATGGTGGCGGGGTTGCTGGCCTCGTTGTCGGTGTTGCCGATGGGCATCATTCCTCGGGTGACCCCGCTGGTCGAGAAGGTCGAGCCGCTGTTGCCGCAGCAACTGATCCGCATGACACCGACCGGGGTGATCGGCTGCTTCGGCTCGGGTATCGCCATCGCCGCCGTGTATTCACTGCTGCCGCTGTATCTGCAACGCGTGGGCATGAGCGTCAGCGAAGTCGGCCAGATGATGGCCAGCGTGATTCTCGGCGCCATGCTGCTGCAGTACCCGGTGGGGCGCTGGTCGGACCAGTACGATCGTCAGGTGGTGCTGATCGCGTTGAGCATCTTCTGCCTGGCGATCTCCGTGGCCATCATGGTGTTGCCATCCTCGCCGCTGTTGCTGATGGTTCTGCTCTTCCTGCTCGGCGGTGGGGTGTTCGCCGTCTATCCGGTGGCGGTCAGCCACGCAGCGGATCGGGCACCTGCCGGTGCTCTGGTGCGCATGGTCCAGGGCTTGCTGTTGATCAACTCGCTCGGTTCGGCGATCAGCCCGCTAATGATTTCACCCCTGATGGAGCGTGATGGCGATGCCGGGCTGTTCATGGCATTCAGCCTGCTCAATGGTTGCCTGGTGGTGCTGTTCTTCTGGCGTCGCAAATTGCGTCCGGCGCCACAGCCTGTGGCACCATTCGAGCCGGCGACCCCTGCCTCGATGGTGGGGGCCGAGCTGCGGGTGACCGAAGACCTGGTGCAGGGCGCGCTCGAACACGAGCGCATGGAGGATCTCTCCGACGTGGTACCCGGTGTCGAGGTCGCCGAGCCCGTGGGCGATCCATCCCAGGGCGATCAGGTACGCAGCGGTGGTGGGCTTCAGGCCTGAAATGATCGAGGCCCAATGAAGGAAGTGCTGCGATGAAGTGGGACATTTTCTGCCGCGTCGTCGATAACTATGGCGATATCGGCGTGACCTGGCGACTGGCGCGGCAACTGGTGGCCGAGCACGGCGCCGAGGTACGTCTGTGGGTCGATGATCTGGTGGCGCTGACGCGGATCTGCCCAGAGGCGGATGCCGAGTTGGCGGTGCAGCGCCTGAGTGGCGTCGAGGTATGTCACTGGGCGCTGGCCTGGCAGTCGATCGAGCCAGCCGATGTGGTGATCGAGGCGTTCGCCTGCGAGTTGCCGGCCGATTACGTCGCGGCGATGGCGGCAAGCCCCACTGCCATCCTCTGGCTGAACCTGGAATACCTGAGCGCCGAAAACTGGGTCGAGGGTTGCCACGGGCTGCCTTCGATGCAAGGCAATGGCTTGCAGAAATTCTTCTTCTTCCCCGGTTTCACCGCGGGCACCGGTGGGTTGCTGCGTGAAGGCGATCTGCTGGGCGCCCGTGACGCGCTGCAGGAGGACGCTGACGCCCGTCAGCGTCTGCTCGAGTCGATGGGCGTGCGACCCGCTGCTGGTGCGCGTCTGATCTCCCTGTTCGCCTACGAAAACGCTGCACTATCCGGCTGGCTGGATGCCCTGGCGAGCGATGCCTCGCCCAGCCATTTGCTGGTGCCCGAGGGGCGGATTCTCGTTGACCTGCAGCACTGGCTGGGTCAGCCCATCGAAGCAGGCACGCTGGCCGAGCGGGGAGTACTGAGCGTGCAGGTGCTGCCCTTCATGCAGCAGGATCAGTACGACGCGCTGCTCTGGTGCTGCGACCTGAATCTGGTGCGCGGCGAGGATTCCTTCGTGCGCGCGCAGTGGGCCGGGCGGCCGCTGGTCTGGCACATCTACCCCCAGCAGGAGGGCGCGCACTGGGACAAACTGGAGGCGTTCATGACGTTGTACTGCCAAGACCTTTCAGCCGAGGCCAGCGCGGCGCTGCAGGGCCTGTGGCGCGCCTGGAATGGCAGCGAGCCCATGGCGCAGGGCTGGAGCGCATGGCTGCAGTGCCGCGATGAGCTGACTGCCCATGCCCAGGCCTGGGCGAAGCGCCAGGCGGTACGTGCAGATCTTGCCGCAGCGCTGGTGCAGTTTTACCGAAATTGGCTATGATACGCGGCCTCGAATTTTGTAAATCCATTCAGATCCGGATATTCGTATGAAAACCGCACAAGAAATGAAGCCTAACAGCGTGGCCCTGATCGATGGCCAGCCATGGCTGATCCAAAAGGCCGAGTTCACCAAGTCCGGTCGTAACAGCGCCATCGTGAAGATGAAGCTGAAGAACCTGATGAACGGCTCGAAGACTGAAACCGTCTACAAAGCCGACGACAAGATGGAACCGGTCATCCTTGAGCGCAAGGAAGTGAACCTGTCCTACATCAGTGGCGACGACTACGTTTTCATGGATCCGGAATACAACTCCTACGAGCTGCGCGCCGAAGATCTGGAAAGCGTTCTGCCATTCATCGAAGAAGGCATGAACGACGTCTGTGAAGCCGTGTTCTTCGAAGGCAAGGTCATCTCCGTCGACCTGCCGACCACCATCGTGCGTCAGTTGGCCTACACCGAAGGTTCCGCCCGTGGCGACACCTCCGGCAAGGTGATGAAGCCTGCCAAACTGAACAACGGTACCGAAGTGAAAGTGGCTGATTTCTGCGAAATCGGTGACTGGATCGAGATCGACACCCGCACCGGCGAATACAAGTCCCGCGCCAAGGCGCCGGTCTGATCGTCAGGTTAGCTGTGTGTTGAAAACCCGGCCTTCGAGCCGGGTTTTTTACATCTGTGATTCAAGGGGAGTGCGCGTCGGGCTGCCGAGCGCGGCGGATCACTCGTCGCGGCCGTCCATCATGGTGCGTTTGAGTATCACGTAAACCGCACCGGTGCCGCCGTGTTTGGCGACGCATGAGGTAAAGCCAAGCACCTGCGGGTGCTGGCGCAGCCAGGTGTTCACGTGGCTCTTGATCATCGGTTTGCGGCCGTCGGTGCGTACCGCCTTGCCGTGTGTCACGCGCACGCAGCGAACTTCCAGCCTGGTGGCCTCGGCGAGGAACTCCCAGAGGGTGTCGCGGGCCTTTTCCACGTTCATGCCGTGCAGGTCGAGGCTGCCGTCGAAGGGGATCTGGCCGAGCTTGAGCTTGCGCATCTGGCCGTCCTGCACGCCATTGCCGACCCAATACAGGGCGTCTTCGGCGCCGACGTCGATGACGAACTGATCGGAGAGGCCGTCGACCTTGATGGTGTCGGTGCGCAATGTGGCAGCCTGGCGCAGGGTAGCCAGGCGAGCACGGTCGCTCTTCGGCTTGCCGGTGTCGGCACGATCATGCTTGATCGGCTTCACGCCTTGCAGCTGTGCCTTGAACAGGGAAAGGTCATCGTCTTGCATTGGAGCCTCCGCAGGGGGCGACAAGTTTACCAAGCGGAGAAGGGCGGGTCAGTCGCGTTTCTTCATCAGGTGCGGAGACATGGCCAGGTCGGCCCTGCGCTGGCGCATGCGACGTCGGCATTTGCGCCAGCCCACCACGCCCCCGCAAAGCAGTACCAGACCAAGCATCAGCAGAACGCCCGCATCGCTGGTGGAATCGTTCAGATTGCCAAGTGCAGGTGGTCTGCCCAATAACGTTGCAGTACCCGCCATGGCCAGCAGAATACCGAATGTCGCGAAAAGCGCCGCCAGGGCGGCGGCAACGCGCAGTCGCCAGTGGCCCGATCCTCTCGGGCGTAGGCGTCGGGCATCGAAACCGTCTGATTGCTTCATGGGGCGACACTTCCTCGAAGGATCTTTTCGCTATGACTGGCAGGAACGAAGCGGGTTCAAACCAATGCGGCGCCTGGCGCCGCATTGGCAGCGGAGTTACAGCAGCGCGCTGGCGTCCGGAACCCAGGCCGCGAAGTTGTCTGCCAGGGCGATCATCTCGAAGCGGTGCATCTCGGCGGCGCTGATCACGTTGCCATCCGGCGTTGGCAGATCGCGGGTGGCACAGGCGGCGTCGACCACGGTACAGCGATAGCCGTAATCCTTGGTAGCGCGAATGGTGGTGCTGATACTGGAGTGAGTCATGAACCCGCAGACGATCAGGTCGAGGTGCCCCAGAGACTGCAGCTTCTCGTGCAGGTCGGTACCGGAAAAGGCGTTCGGCATGCGTTTCTCGACGACGATTTCGCCCGGCAGTGGTGCCACTTCCGGGAGGTGCTCGCCACGTGGGCCGCGGGGGTCGAGCAGGCCGCCAGGGATCCCCAGGTGCTTGACGTGAACGATGGCGCCACCCTGGGCGCGAACGGCATCCAGCAGCTTGGCGATTTCCGCCAGGGCTGCATCCAGGCCAGGCAACTGCACCACACCACTGCGATATTCTTCCTGGGCATCGATGACCAGCAGAGTCGCATTGCTCAGGTTGGCAGGCGCGTGGCCACGACCAGTGAGCTGATAGAACGTTTGCGGGTGGGACGACATGTACGACTCCTTGCTGGCGCGGTTAACGGTGCATATTGTCCGCCTCTATGACGCTGCTGTGAACCTCTCTGTTGGTTGTATTGCAGCGTAGCGGTCTCGGTAGCCCAAGTGAATCGTTTCAGCTCCCGGGCTCCGTTAGCCGCCGGCCCACCCAACAGGTGGCTGGCAGCGCTGGATTGCCGGGGTAGGCCTGCTAAACTAACGCCTTTTGCCCGGAGCCAAGTTGTGACCGATGCCCGCCCAGCCCTGAACACCCGCCTGCGCACCTTGCGCGATTACATCCGCTGGGCCGTGAGCCGCTTTCAGGCAGAGGAGCTGTTCTTCGGCCATGGCACCGACAACGCCTGGGACGAGGCACGGCAACTGGTGCTCGGCGCCCTGCATCTGCCCTGGGAAATCGCCGACAGCTATCTCGATTGCCGCCTTGAAGAAGACGAGCAGCAACATCTGCACGCCTTGCTGCAGCGCCGCATCGCTGACCGTGTTCCCACCGCCTACCTGCTCGGCGAGGCGTGGTTCTGCGGTTTGCCTTTCATCGTCGACGAGCGTGTGCTGGTGCCGCGCTCGCCGATCGCCGAGCTGATCGAGCAGCGTTTCAGCCCCTGGCTGTCCGCAGAGCCGGCGCGGATTCTCGACCTGTGCACCGGTTCGGGCTGCATCGGCATTGCTTGTGCTTATGAATTCCTCGACGCCGAAGTGGTGCTCGGTGACCTGTCCTACGAGGCATTGGAGGTGGCCAACCGCAATATCGAGCGCCATGGCCTCGATGAGCGGGTGTATACCGTGCAGGGTGACGGTTTCGCTGGTCTGCCAGGGCAGCGCTTCGATCTGATCGTTTCCAACCCGCCCTATGTGGATGCCGAAGATTTCGCCGACATGCCCGCCGAGTATCAGCACGAGCCGGAAATGGGCCTGGCCTGCGGCGATGATGGGCTGGATCTGGTGCGCCGCATGCTGGCCGAAGCGGCCGATCACCTGACCGACAAGGGTCTGCTGATCGTCGAGGTGGGCAACAGCCAAGTGCACGTCGAGGCGTTGTATCCCGAAGTGGATTTCGCCTGGTTGGATTTCGCCCGCGGTGGCCACGGCGTGTTCATGCTGTCGGCCGAGCAGTGCCGCGAGCATCAGGCGCTGTTTCGCGGCCGCTGCTGAGGCGACATTACGTTCCGTTAGCTCGAGTCACGGGCCCGCTATGTGACGTAAGCGATCGTAAGGCCACTGCCTGTGGGAGCGGGCCATGCCCGCGAAAGATCACGGGCATGGCCCGTTCCCACAATGAATCGTCAGGCGCTTGCAGTCGAACGCTCAGGTAATGCACGGCAGGTCATGAATGGGCCGCGGTCGGAGTCCGTGAGTCTGGCTCAGGCCTCGCGCCCGCCGCGGCGCAGTAAGTAGCTGTCCATGATCCAGCCATTGGCCTGGCGTGCGGCAGCGCGGGTCGTGACGATTTGCTCGGCCACTTCGGCCAGCTTTCCTGAGATAAGAATCTCGTCCGGCGTGCCGACGTAGGCGCCCCAGTAGATATGCAGATCTTCGCCCACCACATGGCGATAGCTGTCCTGCGCATCGAGCATCACCACCACGCTGTCCACGCCCTCTGGCCAGCCTTCGCGCAGGCGGCGGCCGGTGGTGATCTGCACGGCACGGCCGATCTGGTTCAGCGCAATGCGGTGGCGCGCGGTAAGCGCCTGGACGCTGGTGATACCGGGAATCACCTCATAGTCGAGCGGCATGCCACTGGCGATAACGCCGTCGAGAATGCGAATGGTGCTGTCGTACAGTGACGGGTCGCCCCAGACTAGAAAGGCACCGGTTTCGCCCTCCTGCAACTGCTCGAGCAATTGCTCGAACACGGCCTGCTTGTCACGATTGAGACTGTCGATGCTGGCTTCATAGTTGGCTACATCGCGTTCGCGTTCCGGATTGGTCGCTTCGAGGATTCGATAATTGCGACCAGGCTCGATATAGCGATCGAGGATCAAGCGGCGCAGGGCGATCAGTTTGTCCTTGGCTTCACCCTTGTCGAGGATGAAGAACACGTCGGCGCGATTGAGCGCCTTGATCGCTTGCGTGGTGAGGTAGTCAGGGTCACCGGCACCGATGCCGATGATCAGGATGTCTTTCATGCTGCGCGTCTCGTACTTGCAATGACGCGCAGCATATCAGTTGCAGACCGCGGAGCAGGGTAGAACACCACTTGTGGGTGCGGGCGGGGACGCTCAGTCCATGCCCACGAAGCTGTCGCGGGCATGGCCCGCTCCCACAGATCTATTAACTTGGCTCAGCCGGCCGCCAGCTTCAGCACCGTCTCTTCCTCCGGCTCGGCGACGCCGGCGAGGAACTCGTCACCCCAGCGGCGAATATCGTTGTAGTTGACGATATCGAACAGCTCGCGCATCCGTGCACGGGCTTCGGACTTGGGCATGTTCAACGCCAGGTAGCAGGTGTGCGCCAGGTCGGCGGTATCGTGGGGGTTGGTCAGCAGCGCGCCCTTGAGCTCCGCTGCAGCACCCGCGAATTCCGAAAGCGCCAGCACGCCCTGGCCTTCGAGCAGGCCCTGGGTGGCGACGAACTCCTTGGCCACCAGGTTGAGGCCGTCGCGCAGCGGCGTGATCCACATGACATCGGCCATGGCGTACCAGGCCACCACTTCGTCGAACGGAAAGCTGCGGAAGAAGAACTGCACGGGCGTCCAGCCAATGCGGGCGAAGCGACCGTTGATGCGCCCCACGGCTTGTTCGATCTGCGATTGCAGCTCGTCGTAGATGGTCATTTCGCGGGCCGCCGGCACGCAGATGCTGACCAGGGTGATTTTCTTGTGCAGCTCCGGGTTGTCGGCCAGCAGGCGCTCGTAAGCCTGAAGTTTTTCGAGGATGCCCTTGGTGTAGTCAAGGCGTTCCACCGAGAGAATCAGCCTGATACCGCGCAGCTCGTCACGCAGTTGGCTCATCTGCTCGCGGGTCTTGTCCTGGGCAAGGGCGTTGCGCACGCGGTCGATATCGAGGCCAACCGGATGGGCACCAAGCTTGACCACGCGGCTGCCGGTGTCCACGGCGGTGGTCATGCGCTCCAGGCCCACGGCGCAGCCATAGGTGACGAAACGCGGTGCGCAGTTCTGTCGACTGACGGTTTGCAGCGGCGTGACGCCACGGGCCACGTCGACGAAGTTCTCCACCTGACGCGGGATATGGAAACCGATGTAGTCGCATTGCAGAAGGCTGCCGATGATCTGCCGGCGCCACGGCAGTACGTTGAATACGTCGGCCGATGGGAAGTAGGTGTGGTGAAAGAAAGCGATGCGCAGGTCCGGGCGCAGTTCGCGCAGGTAGCCCGGCACCATCCACAGGTTGTAGTCGTGCAGCCAGACGATGGCGCCTTCCGCGGCTTCCTTGGCGGTGCGCTCGGCGAAGGCACGGTTGACCTTGAGAAACACCTGCCAGTCATCCTCGTCGAAGCGTGCGCGCTCCCAGAAGGTGTGCAGGGTCGGCCAGAAGGCTTCCTTGGAGAAGCGCTTGTAGAAGATGTCGACTTCTTCCTTGCTCAGTGCCACCCGCGCGGCGGTGAGTTTCGGGTAGCGCTCGGCATCCACGGTGGTATGGGTTTCGAATGGCTCGTCGCCTTTCTCGTCGACCGCCCAGGCGACCCATGAGCCAGGGCGCGAATCACCGAAGAAACTCATCAGGGTCGGAATGATGCCGTTGGGCGAGGTTGGGCGACGGCGCTGCACTTTGCCGTCCACGCGGTGTTCTTCGTAGGGCAGGCGGTGATAGACCATCACCAGCTCGGCACGGCCCGGCTTGGTTGCCGTGCGCTTCTCCGCGGCTATGCCATGTTCACCGAGAAAGCCGAAATGCACGAAGGCCTGCAAGATACCGCCGCAGCCAGGGCGATCGGCCTGCAGGATCCACGACTGGTGCTCGGTCGCCTTGATCAGGTTCGGCTCGGACTCGCCAACGCAGACGCCCTTGTAGGTGCCGTCGAGCATGTTCAGGTCATTGAGGGTATCGCCACAGGCCAGCACCTGACCGGCGTCGATTCCCAGCCAGTCGACCAACGCCTTGAGGCTGGCGCCCTTGTTGATGCCCTTGGGCAGAAAGTCGAGGTAGCGATCCGCGGAGTAGAGCAGATCGCAACCTAGCGTTTCTGCGACCTGGGCCAGGACCGGGTCGGCAGCCTGTTCGGGCGTGCAGAAATAGGAGCAACGGCGCGCCTGGGGGACGTCCTGGCGCTCCAGGCCGAAGCCTTCCACGGCCTGGGCTACCTGGCTTTCACCCGGCCAGCGAGCATCGACCTGGCTCTGCAGCAGTTGGATCGGTTGCAGGGTGTCGCCATGCACGAAGGTGGCGCCGACGTCGGCGATGATGAAGTCCGGTTGTGGCAAGGTCGGGTCGGCCAGCAGCGGCAATACCGCTTCGAGGCTTCGGCCGGTGACGTAGGCCAGCTGAATTTCCGGGTGGGCGGCGATGGTCTGGTAAAGGCTGAGACGATCCTCGGGATCGCCAGCGAGAAAGGTTCCATCAAGATCGGTTGCAAGTAGCATGCGCTGTCTCCCTGTCCATGAGTGGTGCAGTGACGCGCCGACATCAGCCGACGAGCAAAGCGGGTGCCTTTAGGCACCTCTGTTCTGTAGGCGTCGTGCCTACGATGAGGCGGTGACGGGCTCCCGCTCGTCACCCTGGTTATCGTTGTCCGTGTCGTTTTCATCGTCCGAGGGCGGCGCGTCGGGCATCAGTTCCAGCACGGTATGACTGGTGCGTAGCATCGGCACGAAGTGCGCCTGTTCACCCGAGACCAGATCGCTGACGTGACGCAGACGATAGAAGGTGTAGGCCGCCAGCAATCCCAGGGTGGCCGCGAAGTACAGCGGCAGGGCGGCGGCGCCGGTGTACTGCATCAGTAGCCCGGCGAGCAGCGGCCCGCAGACGGAGCCGATGCCATTGACCATCAGCAGGCTGCTGGAGCCGGCAAGGATCTCGTCGCTGTGCAACTGGTCGATGAGCTGCGCCACGGCGACGGGATAGATGGCGAACGACAGTCCGCCAAACAGGAACATCAGGGCCAGCAGCGGCCGGCCGGCCGGCAGCAGGCTCATCAACAGGGCGACGAGCACCGCAGCGCTGACCACCCAGAACAGCACCCAGCGTCGATCATGGGTGTCGGAAAAGCGCCCGATCGGCCACTGCAGCAGAGCGCCGCCGAGAATGGTCGCGCTCATCATCAGGCCGACTCCGGCGGCATCGAAGCCATTGAGGCTGGCATACACCGGCGCCATGCCCCAGAACGCACCGAGTGCCAGGCCAGACAAGCCCGCTGCAGCAATCGACAGTGGCGCGATGCCGGCGATGGCGCGCAGGTTGGTATGCAGGGTATCCGGCACGCTCGGCTGCGGCTGGCGGGTCAGGGTGATGGGCATCAGTGCCGCACTGATCAGCATCGCCGCCAGGGCGAAGAGCAGGAATTCGCCAGGGTCTGCCAGGTTCAGCAATTGCTGCGCGGCAGCCAGAGCACCCAGATTCACCGCCATGTACACCGCGAACATCTGTCCGCGTTTGTCGTTGGGGACCTGAGCGTTGAGCCAGCTCTCGATGACCATATACAGGCTGACCAGCGCCAGGCCATAGAGCACCCGCAAGCCCAGCCAGACCCAGGGGTCGACGATCAGCACATGGAGCAGCGCGGTGATCGCGGCGAGGGCGGCGCAAAAGGAGAACGCACGAATATGCCCAACGCGACGAACCAGCGGAATAGCCAGCCAGGTGCCGAGAAGAAAACCGACGAAGTACCCGGACATGATCAGTCCGAGCATCCCGGTGGAGTAGCCTTCGGCGACGCCACGCAGGGTCAGTAGAGTGTTGAGCAGACCGTTGCCGAGGAGGAGTAACGCGACCCCACCCAGCAACGAGCTGATAGGGGCAATCAAGGACCACATGGCGAACAACCCTAGGGGACTATGCCGATGATGGCAAGCAGGAAGCGCGCCAGTGATCTTTGCGATGGTTGTCTAGGTTCTTGATAATTAAGATTAATTTTTGCCGACGAACGGTCTTTGCGTTTTTTCCGGGAGTGAAAGGCACCAGCGCAGTGCGCTAAGGAGCGACTTTTTCCCGTTTACGGGGCAGATCATTTGCGCCCATCGGCACCCTTGGCCAACTCGTCGGTGCGTGCCGCCATGATGAAATCGTTGCGATGCAGGCCCTTGATCGAGTGGCTCCACCAGGTCACCGTGACCTTGCCCCATTCGGTGAGCAGGGCGGGGTGATGGTTCTCCGTTTCGGCGATCTCGCCCACCGCGTTGGTGAAGGCCAGCGCATGTTTGAAGGTGCGAAAAGCGTAGGCCCTTTCGAGCTGCATCACGCCGTCGCGAACCTCGATGTTCCAGTCGGGAATCTGCCGCAGCAGCTCCGCCAGCTCGGTTTCGCTGACTTTGGGGGCGTCGGCGTTGCAGGCCTCGCAGGTGGCTTTGGTGAGATCAGTCATAGATGGCTCCGCTGGTAAGTGGTCAGGACTATGCGAATTGAACATCGTGTAGGAGCCCGCTTGCGGGCGATCGCTCTACCGCCAATCATCGCCCGCAAGCGGGCTCCTACGATCCAGATTTTTATCTGTTCCATCAAGCCGCCCTGGGCGGAAACTTCGGCTCGTGCAGGCCCAGGCGCATCGCCTCCTGAACGTGGCCCATGATGTCTTCCTGGGCCAGGGCGTACAGCCGTTGCAGATCCGGCAGCACGAAATACAGCGGCTGCAGGATGTCGATACGGTAGGGCGTACGCATGGTTTCGACAGGATCGAAGGGCAGGTGTTCGGGCTCTGCGGACAGACAGTACAGCGCTTCCTTGGGTGAGGAGAGAATTCCGCCGCCGTAGATGCGCTTGCCCGCCGGGGTATCTACCAGCCCGAACTCGATGGTCATCCAGTACAGGCGAGCGAGAAACACCCGCTCCTGAGGCGTGGCGGCCAGACCCAGGCGGCCGTAGGTGTGGGTGAACCCGGCGAACCAGGGGTTGGTAAGCAACGGGCAGTGACCGAATATCTCGTGGAAGATGTCCGGCTCCTGCAGGTAATCCAGCTCCGCTTCGCTGCGGATGAAGGTGGCCACCGGAAACTGCCGATTGGCGAGCAGTTCGAAGAAGCGTTGAAAGGGAATCAGCGCCGGTACCTGCGCGACTTGCCAGCCGGTGGCGGCGCGCAGCACGCGGTTGATGTCCGGCAACTGGGGAATCCGGTCACGGGGCAGGGCGAGCTCGTCCAGGCCATCGAGATAGGGTTGGCAGGCCCGTGACTCGATCACCGCGAGCTGGCGCTCGATCAGCGTCTGCCAGGTGCGATGCTCGACCTCGTCATAGTGGATAAAGCCGCTCGCGTCAGGCTGCCTGGCGACGTACTGGCTGGCTTTCATCGGGCGATCTCCCTGGTCTGTCACGGCTCGGTTTACGGGCTATCGAGGGGGCGGGTACGCGACGCATCAAGGCCGCTGCAGCTGGCGTCGCCAACCCTTTCCATGGCCTGCAGCATGGCCCAGGCTGGAGATATCGGGGAGCGCATGCGCGATCCGTTCCAGCGTCTTGGGCGGGCTTTTCGTAAAGAAAGGATTACGTCTTGTGCGAAACCTTGTCCTGAGCCAGGTCGCATCCACTAGACTGGCAAGAAACCTTGACGAAAATAACAAGAGCGGCCGTCATGCGTATCAAGATCCACTGCCAGAACCGTGTTGGCATCCTGCGCGATATCCTCGAACTGCTGGTCGACTATGGCATCAACGTCGCACGCGGCGAGGTCGGCGGCGAGCAGGGCAACGCCATTTACCTGCATTGCCCCAACCTGATCAATCTGCAGTTCCAGGCGCTGCGCGCCAAGTTCGAAGCCATCACCGGCGTGTTCGGCGTCAAGCGCGTGGGCCTGATGCCCAGTGAGCGTCGCCATCTGGAGCTCAACGCCTTGCTCGGTGCGCTGGAATTCCCGGTGCTGTCCATCGACATGGGTGGCAGTATCGTCGCCGCCAACCGGGCCGCTGCCGGTCTGCTTGGGGTACGGGTGGACGAAGTACCGGGCATCGCGCTGTCGCGCTACGTCGAGGATTTCGATCTGCCGGAGCTGGTCCGCGCCAATCGCTCGCGCATCAATGGCCTGCGGGTGAAGGTCTGTGGCGACGTGTTTCTCGCCGATATCGCACCGCTGCAAAGCGAGCACGACGACAGCGAGGCCATGGCCGGTGCGGTGCTGACCCTGCACCGTGCCGACCGTGTCGGCGAGCGCATTTACCAGGTGCGCAAGCAGGAACTGCGTGGTTTCGACAGCATCTTCCAGAGTTCCCGAGTGATGGCGGCCGTGGTGCGTGAGGCGCGGCGCATGGCGCCGCTGGATGCACCGCTGTTGATCGAGGGCGAAACCGGCACCGGCAAGGAACTGCTGGCCCGCGCCTGCCACCTGGCCAGTCCGCGGGGCCAGTCGCCGTTCATGGCACTCAACTGTGCCGGCCTGCCGGAGTCGATGGCGGAGACCGAACTGTTCGGCTATGGCCCAGGCGCCTTCGAGGGGGCTCGCGCCGAAGGCAAGCTGGGCCTGCTGGAACTGACGGCGGGTGGCACCCTGTTTCTCGATGGTGTCGGCGAGATGAGCCCGCGCCTGCAGGCCAAGCTGCTGCGCTTTCTGCAGGACGGCTGCTTCCGCCGCGTCGGCAGTGACGAGGAGGTGTACCTGGATGTGCGGGTGACCTGCGCCACCCAGCTCGACCTCTCCGAGCTGTGCGCCCGTGGCGAGTTTCGCGAAGACCTGTACCACCGGCTCAACGTGCTGAGCCTGCACATCCCGCCGCTGCGTGAATGCCTGGATGGCCTGCAGCCGCTGGCCGAGCATTTTCTCGACCGCGCCAGCCGACAGATCGGCTGCCCGCTACCGGGTCTGGCGCCCGCCGCGCTGGACAAGCTGGGCCGTTACCATTGGCCGGGCAACGTGCGGCAGCTGGAGAACGTGCTGTTCCAGGCGGTGTCGCTGTGCGACGGCGCAGTGGTGAAGCCCGAGCACATTCGCCTGCCGGGCTACGGTGCGGTGCAGCCGCTGGGCGACTTCTCGCTGGAAGGCGGGCTGGACGCCATCGTCGGGCGTTTCGAGAAGGCCGTATTGGAGCGCCTGCACGGGGAATTTCCCAGTAGCCGCTTGCTCGGCAAGCGGCTGGGCGTGTCCCACACCACCATCGCCAACAAGTTGCGCGAGCATGGGGTTGGCAAGGAGTAGAAGGAAACGAGCCCGGTGATCCGGGCTCGTCTGGCGGGCGTCAGCGAGCGCTGACGGGCCGCGCGCGCGGGCCGGGCAGAATGCCGTTGACCGGGTTGCTGCTCAGCAGGCGGGCACTGGTGATGCCGGCGATCTCGTGGCCGCGATCGTTCAGCGTGTTCATCACCTGATTGACCAGCGCGGTGATCAGGATGCCGGCCAGGCCGCCGCCGCTGTTCTGCTGCTGTTCGGCGCTGCTGGCCCGGGCGATGCCTTTCCACAGTTCCTTGCCGGTGCGCAGGTCGACCAGCGTGGCACTGGCGGCCACCGCTACCTCGCTGCTGATCACCTTGTAGCTGCTGCCGTACTCGGTCACGTCGATGTACAGCACGGTGTCGGCACCGAAGATCTCGTAGAGCTTCTGCGGCGGGACTTCGCGGATTTCCTCGGCGTTGAGCATGCCGTTCTGCTTGAAGGTCTCGTTGACCACTGCCACCGGAAGCACGTAGTAGCCGGCCTCGCTCAGGGGCGCGGTGATCAGCGAATACATGCTGAAGGTGGCCTTGATGTCCGGGGATTTGTTGATCGGTGGCAGCACCAGAATGGAGGCCGGGCTGCTTTCCTTGAAGGCGCTGTAGTCGTAGGGCTGCTGGGTGGCACAACCGGCCAGCAGGGCGATGGCGGCCAGGGCCGCGAGTGTTTTGAGAGAGGTCAGTAGAGGCATGTCGGTCACTTGGCCATATTGCGCATCAGGAAGTCCATGTACTGAGCGGACTCGGGGAACAGGGCCTTCTCGGTTTCGAATTGCTGGCGCACCTGATCGGGCTTGCCAATCTCCGCGTACAGCATGCCTAGATGGGCATGGAAGCCTGGCGGCAGAGTGCGATCCGCCGCGCGGGCTTTCTGCACGCTGGCTTCAAGGGCGGCAATCTGCTCTTCGGGGCCGGTGGTGTTCTCGAAGCGCTGATAAACCTGCTGCTGATAGCCATCCCAGTAGTACAGCGATTTGGGCTGCTGGGCGCAGCCGCCCAGCGTTGCAACGGCGAGCAGGGCTGCCAGCAGAAGGGGAGTACGGGCGAATTTCATGGTCGAGTTCTCCGCGCTCACTTGACCGGGCGCCAGGCGCCGCTGTCGACACCGCTGACCAGGTTGTTCACGGCTTCACGAATCGCCAGGTCGAGCACCTTGCCATTGAGCGTCGAGTCGTAACTGGCGGTGCCGCCGAAGCCGATGACTTCACGGTTCGACAGGCTGTACTCGCCGGCGCCCTGGGTGGAATAGACCACTTCGGACGTGCTGACGTCGACGATATTGAGATTCACCTTGGCGTAGGCGATCTGCTGTTTGCCGCGGCCGAGAATGCCGAACAGCTGGTGATCGCCAACTTCCTTGCGGCCGAACTCGGTGACGTCACCGGTGACCACGAAGTTGGCGCCTTTCACCTGCTGGGCCTGCTTGGAGAAGCCCGACTCCTGCTGCAGCTCTGCCAGGTTGTCGCGGTCGAGCACATTGAAGCGGTTCGACTGCTGCAGGTGGGTGATCAGGATGGTTTTGGCCTGCCCGCCAAGGCGGTCGACGCTGTCGCTGAAAATGCCGCGCAGATAACTGGAACGGTTATCGAACTTGCCGACGGCGATCGGGCTGCGCGGACCGTTGTAATGGCTCGCTGCGGTAGTGACCTTGGCGACTTCCAGGGTGCGCGAGCTTTCGGTGGCGCAACCGGCGAGCAGCACGAGCATGCCGGCAAGGCTGGCGGTGATGATCTTGTTCATACGAATCTCGTGAAAAAGTGGGCAGGGCAAAGCCTGTAACGGACAGGAAGCTGCCGAACACTTTCACAAGGCGCTAATGCATGGGGGTAACTGTCGCGCTGGGTGCTGCGCGAGGGAGACTGCCGAAGTCTGTCCATGACGTTAAATCCGAGGTACGGGTGTACGTGCTTCCTGCGCAGGCGATTTTAATGATCATCGCCACGCATTGCCAGCGTTGCCGGTCATCGATGTGATGGGGTTGGTAAAGCGTTGCCTGAGAAGCCCGCAGGGCGGTGGCAGTCTTCCGAGGCAAGGTGCTGCTGAGCGCAGAGCCGCTCGGCAGGCATCTCGCAGCACCTTGGCAACGGTGCTGCGAGCATTGCCCCGACACTCCGGTCAGTAGGTGTACTTCAGGGCGGTCATGAAATTGCGCGGCGGGCCGTAGATGCCATTACCCGCCGACCCCATGAAGTACTCCTTGTCGAACAGGTTGTTGACGTTGAGCGAGGCGGTCAGGTTTTCGTCGATGTCATAGCGAACCATCAGGTTGGCGAGGGCATAGCTGCTTTGCGTGTAAAGATGCAGGTTGTCTCCGGTCTTGCTTTCCCAGTTGATCCCGCCACCAATCGTCAATTTATTCAGGGCACCTGGGAGACGATAGGTGGTGAAGGTCTTGACGCTGTGTCGAGGCGCCCGGGTCAGGATGCGCTCGTCGTCCTTGTTGCGGGTAACGCTGTAAACGTAGCCGCTAGTGAAGTTCCAGCCCTCTGCGAGTTCGCCATTGAGCTCGAGCTCCACGCCCTCAGTGGTCGTATCGTTGTAGAGGTCGTAAGTGCGCTCGGCGCTGCTCCAGACGGCCAGGTTGTCCTGCTCGGTCCTGAACACGGAAAAGTTGGAGTTGAGGCGACCATCATTGAAGCTGCCCTTGATGCCGGCTTCATAACTGGTGCCTTCTTCCGGCGCTGGCGACTCGACGTAGTCCTGGACGAAGGAGTCCTGTGGCTGGAATATCTGCGTGTAACTGGCATACACCGACCAGGTGTCATTCAGCGCGTGAACCAGGCCCGCGTAGGGAACGAAAATCCCGCTTTCTCGGCTGTTCTCTTTGCTCTTGAGGCCAGTCGTGTAGGACGTGGAATCCTTGTTCTGCTTCCAGTCGGTGACTCGGCCACCCAGCAGCAGACTTGTATCTTCGGTCAGGTGCAGGCGTGTGCTCAGGTACGCACCATACTGATACTCGTGAGATGTCGATTTCCCGCTGCGGTTGAAGGCAGGCCTTGGTGTCGCATCGACCCAGTCTGATGCATTCGCAACGGTGAGGGCGGATCGCAACGCGTAGCCGGGGCTGCTCGACTGCAATTGCGACAGCGTGACGCCCCCGATCAGTTCATGCTCCTGGCCGAACAGTGAGAAGGGGCCTGTCACATAGGCGTCCAGGCTGTCCTGATCGACATCGCTTGCCCAATGAACCGGGCGCACGCTGCCACCTGTTCCCGTTGCCTGGTCGATGTTGCCTGTCAGGTTTCCAGTGATGGTGTCATAGCTGTACTCGGTGTGCGTGAGCTCTGCCTTGGCATTCCAGCCTGACTCGAAACTGTGTTCGAGCGATGTGAAGACGCTGCTCAGTTCATGGTCGTAGTACTGCCACTTGGGCGTATCGTTGTCTTGTGCATCGAAATGGATGCGCTGGCCGTTGCTGTAGAACATCAGGCTGGGCCTTACAGGAGAGTCGGTGTCTCGGGTGATATGGCTGAAGCCGAGCGTGAGCAAGGTGCTGTCATTCAGATCCACTTCGGTAATGCCATAGAGGGTGAAGTAGTCCTGCTGGTAATTGTCTGTCCAGGCTCCCTGCTGCTTGTAATCGACGACTGCCCGAGCACGGATATTACCGTTCTCCGTCAGGGGGCCGGAGACGTCCACGCCTGTTCCATATCGTTGCCAGTTGCCTGCTTCGGCATTCAGGATGACTTGCGGCTCGTAGGTTGGGCGTTTGCGGATCATGTTGATCGTCGCGGATGGCGTTCCCAGCCCGCTCATCATGCCGGTAGCGCCACGCACGATCTCGATGCGGTCGAAGATCGCCGTGCTTTGCAGGTAGTTGCTCAGTGATGACGAGGTCGGCACGCCATCGATCTGGAAGCTTTTGATGGAAGAGCCGCGCGCCCAGATTTGCGGGGCGTCAGCCCCCATGCCCAGCGGTTTGACGGTAACCCCGGGGGTGGCATCCAGCACGTCACTTAAGTTGGTCAGGCGTTGGTCATCCATGCGTTGCCGGGTTATCACCGCAATCGACTGTGGTGTTTCCTTGGGCGACAGGTTGAGGCGCGTGGAGCTGCTCGTCGACCAGGTCGTGTAGGAGCCGGTGCCCTCGGTCGTCGAGCCAGGCGCCTTACCGGAAATGCTTAGGGCCGAGAGCTCCAGGCCATTGCTGGTTGGTAGCGGCTTTAGCTCATAACGATTCTCGCCGGTTTTCACCGCTTCCAGGCCGCTGCCCTCAAGCAGGATCGCCAGCGCCTGTTCGATGCTGTAGCTGCCGTCCAGAGCGCGACTGTGCTGGCCGCTGGTCAGGCTGGCATCGCCGGCCAGGAAAATGCCGGCTTGAGCGGCGAGGCGGTTGAGTTGCGTGGCCAGCGGGCCGGATTCGAGTTGGTAGTGTTCGGCGGCGCTGGCCAGTGGTGCGAACAGGGCCAGGGCGATGGCCAGGCTCAGGGGGCGTAGAGAAACCGAGGGGCGAGGGGACATGGGTGTTCCTTGGCTGATGGTATGGCAGTGTCATCAGCTAATTCGGATGAGACGGGAAAACCGGAACGCGGAAATGAAAATAATTTTCAAATGGATTTCTTGTTTTCTTTGAAAAGCGCTGTGGTGGCGATAGTGGTCATTCATTACGGAGACACCAAGTGGTGGGCTAAAGCCCACCCTACAGCTGGATGTGCGCAGCCCTGTAGGTTGGATGGCAAGACGGTATCTGCCGAGGAGCTGGGCTTCAGCCCACCAGATCGAATGTCCGCCACAGCGTTTGATCGAGCGGCTACCGCCTGGCTTCGAGGCTGATCCACCACGGCAGTGGCCGTTCGATGCGGATCGGCAGCACGCTTTGCAGCATGCTCAGGCTCTGTGGCAGATCGTTCAGCGGGAAGGTACCCATCACCCGCAGATCGGCGATTTCCGGTGCGACACCGATATGGCCATGGTGATGGCGGGCCAGTTCGGTGATCACGTCGCCCAGCGGTCGTTCATCGGCCTGCAGAATCCCTCGCGACCAGCTCTGCCGTCCGTTACTGGCCGCTTCCTCCGTGTTCAGCTGTGCGGCATCGAAACGGCGCTGGCGGCCAGCGGGTACCACCGTGGCTACCTCGCTCTGATCGCCCAAGCGAATGGCAACCTGGCCCTCGAATACGTCGAGTCTCGTCTGGTCTGCTTGCTGACCAATACTGAAGCGGGTACCCAGCGGCTGCAGGCTGCCTTGAGCGGTTTCGACGAGAAAAGGTCGACTATCCCTGGCGGTCTCGATCAGCACTTCGCCCTGAATCAGGCGCAACACGCGTCGTTGCGCCGTGTAGGCAATGTTCAGCGCGCTGCTGCTGTTCAGCCAGAGGCGTGTACCGTCTTCCAGGCTAAGCGAGCGGATTTCACCGACAGCGGTGCGCTGGTCGGCACGCCAGGCCAGCAGACTCTGCCGCGCCGGCGCCCAGCCGAGGCGGGCGAGCAGGGCGCCGCCGGCAAACGTGGCCAGGCCCAGCAGCACCTTGCGTCTGGAGTGTTTGAGGCGCCTGGCAGCGCTCAGGGTTTGCTGGGCGGTGTCGCGATCGTCCTGCAGAGGCGAAAAACGCATGCCGATACGCTCGACGTATTGCCAGGCCAGGCGATGACTGTCGTGCTGGGCGTACCAGCTCTGCCAGTCGGCGCGCAGCGCTGCATCGGCGTCGCCCTGAAGTTGCGCGTACCAGTACGCAGCCTGTTTGAGCACGGCGTGATCCGGGGCATCAGACGAGCGCTTCATCCAGCTCCATCTCCAGCAGCAGGCACTGGTACATGGCCTGGGCCAGGTACTTGGTCACGGTGCGTTCGGATACGCCCAACTGCACGGCGATCTCGCGGTAGGTAAGGCCCTGCAACTGCGCCAGCAGAAAAGCCTCGGCGACCCGCTCCGGCAGGCGGGCGAGCATGCCGTGAACCTGCTGCAGCGCTTCGAGCACCATGGCCCGATGTTCCTCGGAAGGGACGCAGACATCCGGACGACTCGCCAGCACATCGAGCCAGGCCTGCTCGACCTCGCGACGGCGCCAGAAGTCGACGCACAGGTGTCGTGACATGGCGTGCAGATAGGCGCGGGCGTGACTGTCGCTGTCGAACTTGCGAGGTTTGCTGAGCAGGCGCAGAAACACGTCGTGAGCCAGGTCCGCCGCATCGCTGACATTGCCCAGGCGCCTGCTCAGCCAGGCGTGAATCCAGCCGTGGTGGGCGCTGTAGTAGCCCTCCACCTGGCGTGCGTAGGAGTCGTCCAGGGTAGACATCGAAATCAATCACATATGCGAAGTGTTCGCATTTTATTGAAGTGCGATGGTACCGGCAATCCCGCCTTGGCCTACGGCGTGGAGGATTCCGGCAGCAACGTGGCGATCAACGCCCGCACGCTGCCCGGCAGGGCTTCGAGGTCGCGTACCAGCATGCTGCGTTCGCGTACGGCCCAGGCCTCGTTCAACTCGATGGTGTGCAGCTTCATGGTGCGGCGGTGTCGGCTGGCGGCCGACTCGGGGATGATGCCGATGCCGACGTTGGCTTCGACCATGCGGCAGATGGCTTCGAAGCTGGACATCTGGATGCGCAGCGACAGCGTGCCGCCCAGGGTTTCCACGTGTTCACGCAAGAAGGTCAGCAGCGTGCTGCCGTCGTGCAGGCCGATATGCTGGTACTGCAGGGTGTCGCGCAGGCTGACCTGATCACGGCCGGCCAGGGGGTGGTTGTCCGGCACCACCAGCACCAGGCGGTCGGTGCTGAAATGCAGCACTTGCAGGCCAGCGGCCTCCACCGGCCCGGCGATGATGCCCAGGTCGGCACCGCCGTCGAGCACGCCGCGGACGATATCGCGGCTCAGGCGCTCCTGCAGGTCCACCGTCACGCCGGGGCGCTCGGCGAGGAAGCCGGCCAGTACTTCGGGCAGAAATTCGGTCACTGCCGTGGTGTTGGCGAAAATGCGGATATGCCCGGCCGAATCGCTGCCGTATTCGGTGAACTCGCTTTTCAGGTAATCGACCTGACGCATGATCAACCGCGCGTGCTGCAGCAGGCGCTGACCGGAGGGTGTCAGCTCCACGCCACGGCTGTCGCGGTACAGCAGGCGGGTGTCGAGCTGGCCTTCCAGCGCCTTGATACGCGCGCTGGCTGCGGCGGGCGAGAGCGACGCACGGCGTGCGCCCTGAGTCAGGCTTGGCGACTCGGCGATATGGATGAAAAGGCGCAAATCCGGCAGATCGAAGTGCATGGCAGTCCTGTTCAGGCAGCGGTAGCGGTGTTCAGCATAACCGAACGCCGGTTTATGCAAATGCAAATTCACAGAACGATAAGCGGATTGCATGCTGGCGGCACATAACAAGACAGCTGGAACCCACCATGAGCGACTCTGCTTTTTCCGCCTGGATAGGCCGCACCGAAGAATCCCACGATCAACTGAGCCGCAACCTGGTCAAGCGCATCGCCGCGACCCTGGGCGAAGACACGCCCGCTCATGGCGAGGCGCTGCCGCCACTCTGGCACTGGGCATTCTTTCAGGACCCCATCGCCGAAAGCGGCCTGGGGGGCGACGGTCATCCGGCACGCGGTGGCTTCCTGCCGCCGGCCGATAACCGCAACCGCATGTGGGCCGGCGGTCGCGTCGAGTTCATCGCCGCGCTGCGGCTCGGCGGGGAAGCCACCCGTGTGTCGACCATCAAGCACATCGAAGAGAAACATGGCCGCACGGGCGCGCTGCTGTTCGTCACCGTGCAGCACGACTACTTGCAGGATGGCGAGCTGGCGATCCGCGAGGAGCAGGATATCGTCTACCGCGAGCCCCGCCCGCCCAAGAGCGGTGCCGGCGAGGCGCTGCCGAGCGGTGACTGGCGCGAGGGCGTGGTACCCAGCCCGACACTGCTGTTCCGCTACAGCGCGGTGACCTTCAACGGCCATCGCATTCATTACGACTGGCCCTATGTCACCGACACCGAAGGCTATGCCGGGCTGGTGGTGCATGGCCCGCTGATCGCCACCCTCAACCTGCGCGCGTTCTGCCGCGCTAACCCGCAGGCCCGTTTGCGTCGTTTCGCCTATCGCGGCCTGCGCCCGCTGGTTGCGCCAGAGCCCTTCGAGGTGGCCGGGCGCATCAGCACGCCGGGCAAGGCGCAGCTGTGGGCCGGTAATGAAGCCGGCATGGCCCAGCAGGCCGACGTGGAATTCGACTGACGGATGCCGGGTAGGGCGGACGGCGCTCCACCTGCGTGGCGCGATCCGTCCACCGTTCTGCAATTGCAATGGTGGACAAAAAGAGCGTTGTCCACCCTACGCAGCTTGCGATCGTTGAGAGGCTCTTAGGCTGAAACACAACAAGAAGAATCGAGGAATCGAGATGACCCCGGAACAGAACGAAGAACTGAATTTCATCCGTGAAGGCGTACGCGGCTTGTGTGCCGAATTTCCTGCCGAATACTGGCGCAAGATCGATGAAGAGAAGGGCTTCCCGGAGGCCTTCGTGGCGGCCATGACCGAAGCCGGCTGGCTGTCGGCGATGATCCCGGAACAATACGGCGGCTCCGGCCTGGGCCTGGCCGAAGCCTCGGTGATCCTCGAGGAGGTGAACCGCTGCGGCGGCAACTCCGGCACCATCCACGGGCAGATGTACAACATGTTCACCCTGCTGCGTAACGGCAGCGACGAACAGAAAAGCTATTACCTGCCGAAGTTGGCCAGCGGTGAGCTGCGCCTGCAGTCCATGGGCGTGACCGAGCCCACCACGGGCACCGACACCACCAAGATCAAGACCACCGCCGTGCGCCAGGGCGACAAGTACGTGATCAACGGCCAGAAGGTGTGGATCTCGCGCATCCAGCATTCCGACCTGATGATTCTGCTGGCGCGAACCACGCCGCTCGCCGAGGTGCAGAAGAAATCCGAAGGCATGTCGATCTTCCTGGTCGACCTGCGTGCGGCCATCGGCAACGGCCTGACCGTGCAGCCGATCGCCAACATGGTCAACCACGAGACCAACGAGCTGTTCTTCGACAACCTGGAAATCCCTGCCAGCAGTTTGATCGGCGAGGAGGGCAAGGGCTTCCGCTACATCCTCGACGGCCTGAATGCCGAGCGCACGCTGATCGCTGCCGAGTGCATCGGCGATGGTCGCTGGTTCATCGAGAAGGCCAGTGCCTACGCCCGTGATCGCGTGGTGTTCGGCCGCCCGATTGGTCAGAACCAGGGCGTGCAGTTCCCTATCGCCAAGGCTCATATCGAGGTCGAAGCCGCCGACCTGATGCGCTGGCGCGCCTGCGAACAGTACGACCGTGGCGAGAACGCCGGGGCCAGCGCCAACATGGCCAAGTACCTGGCGGCGGAGGCCTCCTGGGCGGCGGCCAACGCCTGCCTGCAGACCCATGGCGGCTTCGGCTTCGCCAATGAATACGACGTCGAGCGCAAGTTCCGCGAGACCCGCCTGTACCAGGTGGCGCCGATCTCCACCAACCTGATCATGTCCTACGTGGCCGAGCATCTGCTCGAGCTGCCGCGTAGTTTCTGAGGAGCCTACTTATGAACTGCTGCGCGTCGGCCATGCTGCGTTGTAATCGGGCTCGGAATGCTCATTTACAACTCGTAAACTCCGCTTCCTCGCCCGCTTACGCCTTGCCTGGCTCTAGCTCGCGAGTTCATAAGCAGACTCCTGGGAGCGGCTTATGAGTACAAATACTCAACAGCTCGCCGTGTTCCTCGCCGAGTTGCGTTACGACGATCTGCCTGACTACGTGCTCGATCGCACCGAAGACCTGTTCCTCGACTGGCTCGGTTCGGCCCTGGCCAGTGAAGGCGCGCGGCCGATTCCGCTGTTCGAAGCCTATGCGCAGAAGATGGGCCCGGCCGATGGCCCGGCGCGCATTCTGGTCAACGGTCGCGGCACCTCGGCGTACTTCGCGGCCCTGGTCAACGGCGCTTCGTCCCATCTGGTCGAGCAGGATGACCTGCACAACAGCTCGGTGCTGCACCCGGCCACCGTGGTGTTCCCGGCGGCCCTGGCAGCCGCGCAGGACCTGGGCAAGACAGGCCGCGAGCTGTTGCTGGCCTCGGTGGCCGGCTACGAGGCGGGCATTCGTATCGGTGAATTTCTCGGTCGTTCCCATTACCGCATCTTCCACACCACGGCCACGGTCGGCACCCTGGCCGCTGCCGTGGCGGTGGGCAAGCTGCTGAACTTCGACAAACAACAGTTCATTCACCTGCTCGGCAATGCTGGCACCCAGGCAGCCGGGCTCTGGGAGTTCCTGCGCGACGCCGCCGACTCCAAGCAACTGCACACCGCCAAGGCCGCCGCCGATGGGCTGCTGGCCGCGTACTTCACCGAGCAGGGCCTGACCGGTGCACAGAACATTCTCGAGGGCGAGCAGGGGATGGCCGCCGGGATGTCCAGCGATGCCAACCCGAGCAAGCTGTCGGATCGCCTCGGCAGCCGCTGGGCGCTGGCGGAAACCTCGTTCAAGTTCCATGCTTCCTGCCGGCATACCCACCCGGCCGCCGATGCCCTGCTGGGCCTGATGCAGCGCGAAGGCCTGCGGCATGGCGATATCGCCCAGGTGATCACCCAGGTGCATCAGGGCGCCATCGATGTGCTGGGGCGTGTGGTGGTGCCGCAGACCGTGCACCAGGCCAAGTTTTCCATGGGCACCGTGCTGGGCCTGATCGCCGTGCATGGCAAGGCGCAGCTCACCGAGTTCGATAACCTGTCGCTCATTGACGCTGACGTCAGCGAATTCAGGGACAAGGTCAGCATGCGTCTCGACCCCGAGGTGGATGGCGCCTATCCGGCGCGCTGGCTGGGGCGGGTCGAAGTGCTCACCAACGACGGCCGCACTTTGCGCGGCGCCATCGACGAGCCCAAGGGCGATCCGGGCAACACCCTCAGCCGCGCCGAGCTGGAAGACAAGTTCCGCCGCCTGCTGGCGTTCGCCGGCAAGCGCAGCAGTGACCAGGCCGGCGAGCTGATCGCCAGGGTCTGGCGCCTGCGACAAACCGCCGACCTGAGCGACCTGGCCTGACTGCGCCGAAGAATGCGCTGGATCGCTGACGCGCGATCCAGCCGACGGATCTGGACGATTGAAACGGGAAAACCGCCATGAATAACAACAATACGCAGCCCCGGCCATTGGACGGCATCACCGTGGTCAGCCTGGAGCACGCCATCGCGGCGCCGTTCTGCACCCGTCAGCTCGCCGACATGGGCGCTCGGGTGATCAAGGTCGAGCGCCCCGGCAGTGGTGATTTCGCCCGCGGTTACGACGAGCGGGTCAATGGTCTGGCGTCGCACTTCGTGTGGACCAACCGTTCCAAGGAGAGCCTGACCCTCGACCTCAAGCAGGACGATGCCGGTGAGGTGCTCGACAGCCTGCTGGCAAAGGCCGACGTACTGGTGCAGAACCTCGCACCGGGCGCGGCGGCGCGCATGGGCCTGTCGTTCGAGGCGCTGCATGAGCGCTTCCCGGCGCTGATCGTCTGCGACATTTCCGGCTACGGCGAAGGCGGCAGCTACGAGAAGAAGAAGGCCTACGACCTGCTGATCCAGAGCGAGGGGGGCTTCCTGTCGGTCACTGGCGGGGCAGGCGACGACCAACTGGCCAAGGCCGGTTGCTCCATCGCCGATATCGCCGCTGGCATGTATGCCTACAGCAACATTCTTTCGGCCCTGCTGCTGCGCGGCAGGACCGGTCTGGGCAGCCGCATCGATGTGAGCATGCTCGAGAGCCTGGTCGAGTGGATGGGTTATCCCCTGTACTACGCGTACGACGGTGCCACGCCGCCGCCGCGTGCCGGGGCCGCCCACTCGACCATCTATCCCTACGGCCCGTTTCCCGCCGGTGACGGCGGCACGGTGATGCTTGGCCTGCAGAACGAGCGCGAATGGCAGGCTTTCTGCGAGCGAGTGCTGTTGCAGCCGGAGCTGGCCGCGGACGAGCGCTTTTCGGCCAACTTCAAACGTTCGGCCAATCGGGAAGCGCTGCGCTCGATCATCGTCGAGACCTTCGCCGCGCTGAGTGCCGAACAGGTGATCGAACGGCTGGAACGGGCACAGATCGCCAACGCCCATGTCAATGACATGGCTGGCGTCTGGGCGCATCCGCAGCTCAAGGCCCGTGACCGCTGGCGCCAGGTGAACAGCCCGGCAGGCAGCCTGCCCGCGCTGCTGCCGCCTGGCAGCAACAGCGCCTTCACGCCGCGGATGGATGCGGTGCCCGCGCTGGGCGAGCACACCGAAGCCTTGTTGGCCGAGCTGGGATATAGCGATTCCGCGATAGCGGGCCTGAAGGTCAGCGGCGCGATTTGAAGCCTAGTTCGAGGCGGCCGTGGACGCTCGGTTTTGTGGGCTGAAGCCCGCCCTACGAAAGGCATACGGGTAGGGTGGGCTTCAGCCCACCAATTGGCCGTATCACCAAACAATAAGTCTTACGCCAGGAAGCAGATTCCATGACCAGACAAACCATCCGTAGCGCCTTGTTCGTACCGGGTAGCCGGCCTGATCGCTTCGCCAAGGCACTGGCCAGCGGTGCCGACACGGTCATCGTCGATTTCGAAGATGCTGTCGAAGAACCGCTCAAACGCCAGGCCCGTGAAAACCTCGGGGTGTTCCTGGCAGCCAACCCCGAAGCGCGCCTGAGAGTGCGGGTCAACTCGCCCGAGCATGCCGAGCATGAGGCCGATCTGGACTTCTGCGCCGCCCATGCGGGCGTCATCGGCGTGCTGCTGCCCAAGGTGGAAAGCGCGGCGCAGAGCGAGCGTGCCGCCGCAACTGGCAAGCTGGTCTGGCCGATCATCGAAAGTGCCCGTGGTCTGCATGACCTGCCAGCCATCGCCAGTGCGGCAGGTGTGGAGCGATTGTCGTTCGGCGGTCTGGATCTGGGGCTCGATCTGGGCTTGAACAGCGGCACTGCGGCTGCCGAGCGCATGCTCGATCAGGCGCGCTACGCGATCCTGCTGCACAGCCGTCTGGCCAATCTGGCCGCTCCGCTGGATAGCGTGTTCCCGGCGATCCAGGATCAGGCCGGCCTCGACCGCGCCAGCCGCGATGCTCGCGACATGGGGTTCGGTGGGCTGTTGTGCATCCACCCTAGCCAGGTCGCCGTGGTGCACCGGGCGTTGGCGCCTTCGGCCGAGGAACTGGCCTGGGCGCGCCGGGTGCTGCAGGCCGGCGAGGGGGGCGACGGTGTTTTCGTGGTCGACGGACAGATGGTCGATGCACCGGTGGTCGGCCGCGCCAGACGCATCGCCGAGCGTGCCGGGGCAGCGGACTAGGCGGCGTTCGGAGATGCTGAACGCGCCTTTGCACAATGGTGAATTCCGTGCAGGGATCGCAACGTTGTAAACAGTAATCAGTGGCTCGAACGACTGCCCAACTACAAAAACAAGATGAGGTACACCCATGCTCAAGCTATCCCTCAAGGCGCTGGTCTGCGCTGTGTCGCTTTCCGTGGTTGGCGCGTTGCACGCTGCTGATCCCATAAGCATCAAGTTCGCCCACGTGGTTGCCGAGCACACACCCAAGGGCCAGGGCGCGCTGCTGTTCAAGAAGCTGGCCGAGGAGCGTTTGCCAGGTCGGGTCAAGGTGGAGGTTTACCCGAACTCCTCGCTGTTCGGTGATGGCAAGGAAATGGAAGCGCTGCTGCTCGGTGACGTGCAATTGCTGGCGCCTTCGCTGGCCAAGTTCGAGCACTACGCCAAGCCGATCCAGATCTATGACCTGCCGTTCCTGTTCGACAACATGGAGGCGGTCGACCGCTTTCAGGCCAGCGAGCAGGGCAAGGCACTGCTGACCAGCATGGAAGGCAAGGGCATCACCGGCCTGGCCTATTGGCACAACGGCTTGAAGCAATTGTCGTCCAACAAGGCGATGCACGAGCCCAAGGATGCTCGTGGCCTGAAATTCCGCGTACAGGCTTCCGCGGTGCTCGACGAGCAGTTCAAGGTGCTGCGTGCCGCGCCACGCAAGATGAGCTTCGCCGAGGTCTATCAGGGCCTGCAGACCGGGGTGGTCAACGGTACCGAGAACACCTGGTCGAACTACTTCAGCCAGAAGGTGCATGAGGTGCAGCCGTTCTTCACCGAATCCAACCATGGCCTGATCGATTACATGGTGATCACCAATACCAAGTTCTGGAACAGCCTGCCGGAGGATGTACGCAGCGAGCTGGACACGATCATGGTCGAGGTGACTGCCGAGGTTAACCGGCAGGCCGACGAGCTCAACAAGGAAGCTCGTGCCGCCATCGTCAAGGCGGGCACCAGCGAGATCATCCAACTGACCCCAGAGCAACGCGAACAATGGCGCGAAGCCATGCGCCCGGTATGGAAGAAATTCGAAAGCGATATCGGTGCCGACCTGATCAAGGCTGCCGAGGCGTCCAACCAGGCGCAGTGATCGACTACCGTTCGTGCAGCACCGCAGGCCGCTTCCATCAGGAGGCGGCCTTTGTTTTGATGGGCTATTCATCACCAGCGAGGAGAGCGGATGAACGTCAGCCAGGCACTACGTGAGCGGCGCAGCACACGGGCCTTTCTGGATCGCCCGGTGGCGACTGAACTGCTGCGCGGATTGCTCGAGCAGGCAGCCCGCGCGCCTTCCAGCGGCAACCTGCAGCCCTGGCGCATCCATGTGTTGCAGGGCGAGGCGCTGGAGCGTTTCCGCCAGCACATCGCCCTGCGGCTGCAGGACGATCCGCAGCCCGATCCTGCGGATTACCCTGTGTACCCGCAGCCGCTGCAAGAGCCCTATCGCACCTCACGGTTCGAAGTAGGCGAGCAGATGTACGCGCTGCTCGGCATTGGCCGTGAAGACAAGGCTGCGCGCCTGGCCTGGTTCGCCCGTAACTTCCGCTTTTTCGAGGCGCCCTGTGCGCTGTTCTTTTCGGTCGACCGCTGCATGGGGCCGGGGCAGTGGGCCGATCTGGGCATGTATCAGCAGAGCCTGATGTTGCTGCTCAAGGAGCACGGCCTGGACAGCTGCCCGCAGGCTTGCTGGGCGCGCTACCACCTGAGCGTCGAGCGTTTCCTGCAGATACCCGCCGAGCACATGCTGCACTGCGCCATCGCCGTGGGCTATGCCGACCCTGAAGCGCCGGTCAATCGACTGGTCAGCGAACGCTTGCCCCTGGAGGCGTTCTGCACCTTCGTGGAATGAGCAGGGCGGAGCGACCAGGGAATGGCTGGGTCTGAACCAATCCCTGGGTGTCGCTACGCTCGACGCCGGCTACCCGATCGCAGCCAGGGTCGAGCCTGCGACACCCAGGGCAATCGCTACCGTTCCAATTCCCTCCATCACCCCCGTAACAGTCGTCCCCGCCAAATTCCCCTGAACCCATCGAACCCCCGGGCAGTCCTTTCAAAACCACCAAATATTTCAAAGTATTTCTGAAGTTGATAACAAGTATTACGAAATGTAATTGGGTTATTCGCTGCCTGGGCAGTAATCTGCATGGCATTCACTGCCTGGGCAGGTAATTTTCGATGCCACATTTCGACCGCGAACGGTTCTCGCTGCAGCACTCACCCGGCCACCTCATTGCGCTGATCAATCAGCTCAAGGACCGCATGCTGGAACGCCATCTGGTGGATCACGGCGTGACTGCCGCGCAGTTCAAGGTGGTGCTGCTGATCAGCCAGAACCGCGCCAGCACGCCCGCCGATCTGGTCCGTTTGCTCAGCCTCGACAGCGGGGCGATGACCCGCATGCTCGACCGCCTGGAGCAGAAGGGCCTGCTGACTCGCGAACGCAGCTCGGAGGATCGCCGCCAGGTGCGCCTCACGCTCACCGAGGCGGGCAATGCCCTCGGCGTGCGAGTGCCGCAGATCGCCGCGGATGCCACCAATGAGTTGACCGGCTGCCTGAGCCGCACCGAACTCGACGAATTCCAACGCCTGTTGAAAAAAATGCTGATGGCCGCCGATGCGTTGCCGCACGTGCCAGGAGAATGATGAACACCATGCCGTTGCGTACCCCACTGACCCTGATTTTCAGTGCTTTGCTGCTGGCCGCCTGTGCCTCGCAGGAGGGCCTGCATACCGAAGGTCATACCCTGGATACCGCCAGCCTGCAGGGGAAGACCTTTACCGCCAACCTGTCGCCGGCTGCCTGGCCAGCGAGTGACTGGTGGAATCGCCTGGGTGATCCGCAGTTGAGCGGGCTGATCGAAGAAGCCCTGCGCAGCAACCCGGATCTGCAGGTCGCCGATGCCCGTGCCCGCCAGGCCAACGCTGCCGTGCTGGCTGCCGATGCGCAGCGCCAGCCGACCCTGGACGCCAATGCCAACGTCACCCGCTCACGCTCCGCCCGGGTCGACGACCCCAGCGGCCAGGGCGGGCGCTACGGCACTTTGCGCAGTCTGTCGCTAGAGGGTGGCTACCGCTTCGATCTCTGGGGTGGCGAGCGTGCCGCCTGGGAAGCGGCGCTGGGCCGTGCCCGTGCCAGTGAGGTGGATCGCCAGGGCGCGCGCCTGACCCTGGCCGCCGACGTGACCCGCGCCTACAACGACCTCGGCCTGGCCTACGCCACGCAGGATCTTGCCGAGCAGGACCTCAAGCGCAGCCGCGACATGCTCGACCTGGCCCGCAGCCGGGTCGATGCCGGCCTCGACAGCGAATACCAGTTGCAACAGACCCAAAGCCTGGAAGCCGCCGCCGAAGCCAGCCTGACCGCCGCCACCCAGCAGGTCGACAGTGCGCGCATTCGCCTGGCCGTGATGCTTGGCCAGGGCCCGGATCGCGGTGCCACGCTGCCCCGGCCGCAATTGATAGCCCCCACGGCGGTCAGCCTGCCGGCCAACGTGCCGGCCGAGTTGCTTGGCCGTCGTCCCGACCTGGTCGCCGCCCGTTGGCGCGTCGAGGCAGCCACCCGCGATATCGATGCCAGCAAGGCCGATTTCTACCCCAACCTCAATCTGAGCGTTGCCGCCGGCAGCAAGTCGCTGCTTGGCGATGCCATGTTCGGTGGTGCCAGCCGTTTCTTCAGCGTTGGCCCGGCTCTCAGCCTGCCGATCTTCGACGGTGGCGCCCGGCGCGCCGCGCTGGCTGGGCGCAACGCCGATTACGACGTGGCCGTGGCGCAGTACAACCAGACCCTGGTTGGCGCGCTCGGCGATATCGGTGACGGCATCAGCCGCATTCGCTCCCTCGAGCAGCAGATCGAGCAGCAGCAACGGGCCCGTGACATCGCCCGCAGTTCCTACGACATCGCCATGCAGCGCTATGCCGATGGCATCGGCAATTACCTCGATGCGCTGAGCGTCGAGCAGCAACTGCTGCAGAGCGAACGTCAACTGGCCAATCTGCGTGCCGAGCGTATCGACGCGTCGGTGCTGCTGATGCAGGCCCTGGGTGGTGGCTTCGAGGCCGCCGCTCCGTCATCCACTTCCGCACGCTGAGTACTCGCCATGACCGAATCTCAAGCCACTCCCGCCGCCCCTAATTCGGGCAAGCGCAAACGCCTGCTGCTGGGCCTCGGCGTCATCGTCGTGCTGTGCAGCGTGGCGATCTTCGCCTACCACGAGCTGTACGGCCGTTTCTACGAAGAGACCGACGACGCCTACGTCGGCGGCAATCTGGTGCAGATCACCCCGCAGATCACCGGCACCGTCACACGCATCGCCGTGGATGACGGTGACTATGTCGAAGCCGGTCAGCCGCTGGTGTGGCTGGACCCGGCCGATACCCAGGTGGCCCAGCAGAGCGCCGAGGCCAACCTGGCGCGTACGGTGCGCCAGGTGCGCGGGCTGTACAGCAACGTCGACAGCTACAAGGCCCAGGTGGCCTCGCGCAAGATCGACGTGCAGCGCGCCAAGGCCGACTATCAGCGACGCGTGACCCTGGCCAGCAAAGGCGCGATTTCCCGTGAGGAACTGGCCCACGCCCAGGACACCCTGAGCAGCGCGCAGAGTGCGTTGACCTCCGCCCAGCAGCAGTTGGACACTAACCAGGCGCTGGTCGATGACACCGTTATCGCTTCCCACCCGGACGTGAAAAGTGCCGCCGCACAACTGCGCCAGGCCTTTCTCAACAACGCCCGCAGCACCCTGGTGGCACCGGTCAGCGGTTACGTGGCACGCCGTTCGGTGCAGGTCGGTAGCCGCATTCAGCCCGGTACCGCGCTGATGGCCGTGGTGCCGCTGCACGAAATCTGGATCGACGCCAACTTCAAGGAAACCCAGCTGCGCGAGATGCGCATCGGCCAGCCGGTGACCGTCGAGGCCGATCTGTATGGCGATGAAGTGACCTATCAGGGCCACGTCGAGAGCCTCGGCGTAGGTACCGGCAGCGCCTTCTCCCTGCTGCCGGCGCAGAACGCCAGCGGCAACTGGATCAAGATCGTGCAGCGTCTGCCCGTGCGCATCCGCCTGGACGAAGAAGCGCTGCAGAGCCATCCGCTGCGCATCGGCCTGTCCACCGCGGTAACCGTGGACCTGCACGACCAGAGCGGTGCCCAGCTGTCCACCCAGATGCCGAGTGAGCCGCGCTTCAGTACCGCCGTCTACGACGCGCCGCTGGTCGAGGCCGATGCGCTGATCGAACGCATCATCCACGCCAATGGCCCGGCCCAGGCCTCCACGGCTCGGGGCTGACATGAGCGACGCCAACTTTCGCCCGGCCAGCATGCTGCTGGCCACCATCGGCATCTCCCTGGCGACCTTCATGCAGGTGCTCGACACCACCATCGCCAACGTCGCCTTGCCAACCATTTCCGGCAATCTGGGTGTCAGTTCGGAGCAGGGCACCTGGGTCATTACCTCGTTCGCCGTGTGCAACGCCATCGCCTTGCCGCTGACCGGCTGGCTGGCGCGGCGCTTTGGCGAGGTGAAGCTGTTCCTCGCCGCGGTGGTGCTGTTCGTGATCACCTCGTTTCTCTGCGGCATCGCCCGTTCGATGCCCGAACTGGTGGTGTTCCGCGCCCTGCAGGGGCTGGTCGCCGGCCCGCTGTATCCCATGGCGCAAACCCTGCTATTGGCGATTTTCCCCAGCGCCAAGCGGGGCATGGCCCTGGCGCTGCTGGCGATGGTCACGGTGGTCGCGCCGATCATCGGGCCGATTGCCGGCGGCTGGATCACCGACAGTTACAGCTGGCCGTGGATCTTCTTCATCAACATACCGATCGGCATTCTGGCCACCTTCGTGGTCTGGGCGCAGTTGCGCAAACGGCCGGAAACCATCGTCCACCAGCCCATCGACTACATTGGCCTGGCGTTGCTGGTGCTGGGGGTCGGCATGCTGCAGGTGGTGCTCGACAAGGGCAACGACCTGGACTGGTTCGAGTCGACCTTCATCCAGATCGGTACGGCCGTGTCGGTGGTCTCGCTGGTGGCGCTGGTGATCTGGGAACTGACCGATCAGCATCCGATCATCAACCTGCGCCTGTTCATGTACCGCAACTTCACCTTCGGTACCCTGGCGCTGGTGCTCGGTTACTCCGGGTTCTTCGGCATCAACCTGCTGCTGCCGCAGTGGCTGCAGACCCAGTTGGGTTACACGCCGATCTGGGCCGGGCTCGCGGCAGCGCCGATCGGCATCCTGCCGCTATTCCTGTCGCCGCTGGTGGGCAAGTACGCGCACAAGTTCGACCTGCGCCTGCTGGCTGGCGGATCGTTCCTGGTGATTGGCGCGTCGTGCTTCATGCGGGCCTCGTTCAACACCGAGGTGGACTATCGGCATATCGCCGAGGTGCAGGTGTTCATGGGCCTGGGAATCGCGCTGTTCTTCATGCCCACCACCAGCATCCTGCTCTCCAGCCTGCCGCCGAAGGACATCGCCGACGGCTCCGGCCTGGCCACCTTCCTGCGCGTACTGGGCGGTAGCTTCGCGTCGTCGCTGACCACCTGGATCTGGCATCGCCGGGAGATCTATCACCACGCGCAACTGACCGAGCACGTCACGCCCTACGATCCGGCCACCCACCAGTATCTGGAGCAGCTCGGCGGCGCCTCGCAATCGGCCTACCTGCAGATCGACCGGGTGGTGGAGAGTCAGGCCTACATGCTCTCGACCGTGGATTACTTCACGCTGATGGGCTGGCTGTTCTTTGGCCTGATTCTGATCATCTACCTGGCCAAACCACCGTTCTCGGCCAAGGGCGCAGCGGAGTCGGGCGGGGGGCATTGAAAGCCGCGTTCACGCGCTCGCTAATGAATGAGCCGGTAGGAGCCGGCTTGCCGGCGATTGGTGGCCGTGATGCGGCTTGGGCTAAATGGCCGCAATCGCTTCGCCCGCAAGCGGGCTCCTACATCCAGCATGTAGCCCGGCGTTGAGCGCAGCGATACCCGGGGATGGCGGTGGAATAACCGCCACATCCGCGATCAGGCGCTCGCCTCGCTCATCCATTTCGGTTTCGGATAACGGCGTTCTGATGTGCCGGCCTTGAGGATCGCACCTGGCACGTCGTGGCCGATCAGCCCAGGCAGGGTGGCAGCGGCGGCCAGCAGGGCATCCAGATTCACACCGGTATCCAGGCCCATGCGCTGGAACATGTGCACCAGATCTTCCGTGCAGATATTGCCGCTGGCGCCCGGCGCATAGGGGCAGCCGCCGAGCCCGCCGAGCGATGCGTCGAAGCGGTCGATACCGGCGTTCAGCGCTGCCAGGGCGTTGGCCAGGCCCATGCCACGGGTATTGTGAAAATGCGCGGTGAACACCACCTCGGGCCAGCGCTGCAGCGACTCGCGACAGATGCGTTCGACCTGGGCGGGATCGGCCATGCCGGTGGTGTCGCAGAGGGTCACGCCCTGCACGCCGAGATCGAGCAGGCGCTGGGTCAGCTCATGGACGCGCACCTCGGGCACCGCGCCCTCGAAGGGGCAGCCAAAGGTGGTCGACAGCGAGGCGTTGATGAACACCGCGCTGCCGCGAGTGACCTCGATGATCTCGCGAAACTGCGCCAGGGACTGTTCCGGTGTCATGCGCAGGTTGGCCAGGCCGTGGGTGTCGCTGGCCGACATCACCAGGTTGATCTCGTCCACCTGGCACGAAAGCGCCCGTTCGCAGCCGCGCACGTTGGGTACCAGCACGGTGTATTCCACGCCGTCGACACGCTGGATGCCACGCATCACTTCTTCGGCGTCGCGCAGGTTGGGGATCGCCTTGGGCGAGGTGAACGAGGTGACTTCGATCTTCGCCAGGCCGGTCTGCGACAGTTTGTCGATGAGGGCGATCTTGGCTTCGCTCGGCACGAAGGCCGCTTCGATCTGGAAGCCGTCACGGGTGGCGACGTCCTGGATATAGAGGCGTTTGGTCATGGTGAGATCCTGATTATGTCGGTGCGTAGCATGGGTATCGCCGCGCTCAATCCAGGCTACGGGCTGCGGCTCGTAGGGTGGATCGGGGCACGTAGCTGATGCTTCATCCGTCCACCACAGCGATTGCATGTAAGAGGCTGGCCAAGCTTCCTTCGCTCTGCGGCACATTTGGTGGACAAGCTCCGCGTTGTCCACCCTACGAATCCGTTGTGGCGTAGGGTGGATGGCGTTTTATCCATCCACCGTTACAGGGCATGTCGGGATTTCTCAGATAATCCCGCGCTCGCGCAGGCCCTTGACCTGCTCGTCGCTCAGGCCCAGACCGGCCAAGACGTCATCGGTGTGTTCGCCGAGCTGCGGGCCACCTTCGCCGATGCGGCCTGGCGTGCGGCTGAGTTTCGGCAGCACGCCCGGCACCTTCAGCGGGCCGGCGCTGGTGCTTACCGTCTCGATCATCTGCCGGGCCAGGTAATGGGGGTCGCTGACGATATCGGCGGCGGTGTAGGGATAGCCCGCCGGCACCCGCGCGCCCTTGAGCGCGTCGATCACCTCATCGCGGCCGCGCTGGGCAGTCCATTCGCCAATGGCGGCATCGATCATCTCGGCGTGCTGGCTGCGCCCGTCGTTCTGCGCCAGGCGCGGATCGTCGGCCAGATCGGTGCGGCCGATCAGGTTCATCAGACGCTTGTAGATGCTGTCGCCATTGCCGGCGATCAGCACGTAGCTGCCGTCGTTGCACGGGTAGGAGTTGGAGGGCGTGATACCGGGCAAGGCGCTGCCGGCCGGTTCCCGCACGTAACCGAAGGCATCGTATTCGGGCACCAGGCTTTCCATCATCGCGAACACCGATTCGTACAGGGCGACGTCGATCTGCTGGCCCTGGCCGCTGTGGTTGCGCTCCTGCAGGGCGAGCAGTACGCCGATCACCCCATACAGCGATGACAGCGAGTCGCCGATGCTCACCCCGACCCGCACCGGCGCCTGGCCGGGGTAGCCGGACAGGTGGCGCAGGCCGCCCATGGCTTCGCCGATCACGCCGAAGCCTGGTAGGTCGCGGTAGGGGCCGGTCTGCCCATAGCCGGAGATGCGCAGCATGATCAGCCGCGGGTTGATGCGTGACAGTTCGTCCCAGCCCAGGCCCCATTCCTCCAACGTGCCGGGGCGGAAGTTCTCCACCAGGATGTCGGCTTCGGCGACCAGGCGGCGGACGATGTCCTGGCCTTCGGCTTCCTTGAGATTGAGGGTCAGCGACTGCTTGTTGCGTGACTGCACGTGCCACCAGAGCGAGGTGCCGTCCTTGATCTTGCGCCATTTGCGCAGCGGGTCGCCGATACCTGGCGGTTCGATCTTGATCACCTCGGCACCGAACTCGCCGAGCATCTTGCTGGCGAACGGGCCGGCAATCAGCTGGCCCATTTCGATGACCTTGAGCCCGGCCAGGGCCATGGGTGTAACGGTTGAGTCGACAGACATGTGCGAATTCCCGATGACTTGGGTCGATGGCGGCGAGCATCGCCCACGGCGGGCCTGGCCGCAATCAGTCAATCGTCAAGTCTGGCTTCGTATCTCGCGAAGGCTTATGGTGTTGCCGCTCCTGCCCGGCGCCAGCCGCTGCGGTGAGCCTTTCGCCAATCACGAAGCGGAGCTTGCCATGCGCGTGGATTTTCTGACCCTCAAGCTGTTCGTGGCCATTGCCGATGAGCGCAGCCTGACCCGGGCCGCCGAGCGCGAGCACCTGGCGCTGGCCGCGGTGAGCAAGCGCATCAGCGACCTCGAAGCGCACCTGCGCACGCCGTTGCTGTATCGCCAGCCAAAGGGCGTAGCCTTGACGCCAGCGGGCGATGCGCTGCTGCACCACGCGCGCAACCTGCTGGACAACATCCAGCACATGCAGGCCGACCTCAGCGAGTTCAGCGAAGGTATCAACGGCCATGTGCGCATCCACGCCAACACCTCGGCGGTGATCGCCTTTCTGCCCGAGGATCTCAGCGCCTTCACCGCCCAGCACCCGCAGATTCGTATCGATCTGGAAGAGCGGGTCAGCAGCGAGATCGTCCACGCCGTGCGCGAGGGGCTGACCGATATCGGCATCTTCGCCGGCCATGTGCAGGCCGATGGCGTGCAGGTCTTTCCCTACCGCCGCGATCGGCTGGTGCTGGTGGTGCCGAGCGAGCATCCCCTGGCGACGCGTGAACGAGTGACGCTGCTGGAGACCGTGGGCTACGACTTCATCGGCCTGCAGAAAGAGGCGTCGCTGCACGCCCTGATCAGCGAGGCCGCGCAGCAGGTAGGCGCGCATTTGCGGGTGCGCATCCAGGTACGCAGCTTCGAGGCGATCTGCCGAATGATCCACACCGGCATGGGGATCGGCATCCTCCCCGAGCAGGCGGTGCGCACCTATCTGCCGGGCATGGCGGTACGTGCCGTGGAGATCGAGGATGCCTGGGCGATCCGCGAGTTGAACATCTGCGTACGGCACTACGACAACCTCTCGTTGATCGCTCGGCAGATGGTCGATCATCTCGCTAGCGGCTCTGCCTTCGGCAATGGCGAAGGCAGGCTTGGCCAATCAAGAATTTAGTCGCCCTCGGCGCTGCAGTAGAGTTCGTCGCGAACAAAGGCATCCGGCAGGGCACTGACCCGCCGCACTAACAACAACAGGAGATCGCCTCATGTCCCGCCTACTCTCGCGCAGCTTGTCCTGCGTGCTGCTTTCCACCGCCATGGCCTTCGGCGGCGCCGCGCAGGCGGAAGAAATCGTCATCAAGTTCGCCCACGTCGCTTCCGACCAGACGCCCAAGGGGCAGGGCGCGCGCATGCTGCAGAAACTGGTCAAGGAACGCCTGGCGGGCAAGGCGCGCGTGGAGGTGTACCCGAACTCTTCGTTGTTCGGCGATGGCAAGGAGATGGAGGCGCTGTTGCTCGGTGACGTGCAACTGCTGGCGCCTGCGCCGGTGAAGCTGGAGAAGTATCAGCCACGGGTGCAGATCTTCGATCTGATGTTCCTGTTCGACAACGCGGCTGCGTCCCAGCGTTTCGAGCAGTCGGCCAAGGGCCAGGAGTTGCTGCACAGCCTGGAGAACAACGGCATTCTTGGCCTGGCCTACTGGCTCAACGGCATGCGCCAGTTCACCGCCAACAAGCCTTTGCACGTGCCGAGCGACGCCCGGGGCATGAAATTTCGCGTGCAGCCTTCGGACCTGCAGGCCGCGCAGATCAGCGCACTGCGTGCGGTGCCGCGCAAGATGGCCTTCGCGGAGATCTATCAGGGCCTGCAGACCGGGGTGATCAACGCCTCCGACAACCCCTGGTCGAACATCTACAGCCAGCGCCATTATGAAGTGCAGCAGTACATGATCGAATCCAACCATGCCGTCGGCAACTACATGCTGATCACTAACGCGGCATTCTGGAACGGCCTGCCAGAGGATGTGCGCGGAGAGCTGAAAACCATCATCGACGAGGTCACCGTCGAGGTGAATCGCCAGGCGCTGGCGCTCAACGAGAAGGACAAGGAGCAGATCCTGGCCAGCGGCAAGCATGAGCTGATCACCCTCAGCGACGAGGAGCGGGCCCAATGGCGCGAAGTCATGCGGCCGATCTGGAAAGACTATGAAGGGAAGATCGGCAGCGACCTGATCGAAGCGGCCCAGGCTGCCAATGCTGCCGCCAACTAGAACGGAGACCGCCATGCTCGACCATCTTGATCATCTGGTACTGACCGCTACCGACGCCGATGCGACCACGCACTTCTATGTCGAGGTGCTGGGCATGCGCCTGGAGACCTTCGGCAATGGCCGCAAGGCGTTCTGCTTCGGTAATCAGAAGATCAACCTGCACGTGCGTGGCCAGGAGTTCGAGCCCAAGGCTCACCTGCCGGTGCCGGGTGCGCTGGACCTGTGCTTCATCGCCAGCCAGCCTCTGGAAGAGGTGATCGCGCATCTGCAGCGAGTCGGCTGGCCGATCATCGAAGGACCGGTGATGCGCACCGGCGCCACGGGTCCGATCCGTTCGGTGTACCTGCGCGACCCTGACCTGAATCTGATCGAGATAGCTGAGTTGGTCGGGCAGCGGAACGTGTAGAAGCGGCCGGTGGCATGACCTGTAGGGGCTTGGGGGGCGCCTAGCCCTTGCTGGCGATGCGATTGTTGATACAACACCGTATCGGCGGTGGCTCTGATCGCCAGCGAGCTGGCTCCTACACGAGAACTGCGGCCGACCGCTATCGCCACTTTCTAGCCGTAAGGTTTTTCCGCACGGATGCCTCCAGTGCTTTGCCACTGAAGGCTATTCGCCCACGCCGAAGGCCGCGTTTACCAATCGTGAATATCTGCCCGCCAGACGGCGGGGTTAGAGTCGGCTTGCCAAAACAATTACAACAACTCTCTCTGGGAGACCGCTGATGACAGCTTTGCAGCGCCTGTGGGATCAGCTGGAGGAAATCGCCGTGGCGTTTCTCCTCGCGGCGATGACCCTGGTCACCTTCTCGTACGTGGTATTCAACAACCTCTACGGCGTTTTCT
>NZ_JARVSV010000014.1:0-91524 GCF_030209025.1 Pseudomonas sp. MEJ086 | reverse complement strand
CAAGCCAGCTCCTACGGGGTACCGGTATGCGGCAAGGACCGCTTGCCAATGCGGGTTGTGTAAGAGCCGGCGCACCGGCGCTGGCGGCGGTGGAATTCACGCTGGCGTCGAGGGTGAGAGCGCTTCGCTGGCAAGCCAGCTCCTACGGGGGTACCGGTATGCGGCAAGGACCGCTTGCCAATGCGGGCTGTGTAGGAGCCGGCTTGCCGGCGATTGCCGTCGCCTTTTCCGCCAGCTTGCTTCGTTAAGGCTGATCGGTGAACCTTGGCCCGCTCCGCTGAGGGGCGGACTCGAGCGGCTTGTCCAAGGGAGATGAAATGGCTTTGCGGATCATGGTGATTGGCGCCTACGGGAATTTTGGCAGCATCATCAGCGACCATCTGAGTCGCATGCCCGGCGTGGAGATGGTCATCACGGGCCGCGATGCGCAGAAGCTGCAGGCGCGGCTCGCGGTATTGAATGCTCAGGCACCGTGGCCCGCGCGCAGCTGGTGTGGCGATGCCATGGCGGCGGGCTTTGCAGAGGCGCTGCAGGATCTGGGCATCGATTGGGTGATTCATACCGGTGGGCCGTTTCAGGGGCAGCCCTATAGCGTCGCCGAGGCGTGTATCGGAGCGGGTGTCAACTACTGCGATCTCGCCGACTGTCGCGCCTTCGTCAACGGTATCGCCAGGCTCGACGAGCGCGCCCGGCAGGCCGGTGTGGCGATTCTCAGTGGATGCAGCTCGGTGCCCAGTCTGTCGTCGGCGATCATCGATGAACACCGCGCGCGTTTCGCCCGTATCGACCGGATCGCGCACGGCATCTCCTCGTCGGCCAAGATGCCTGGCCTGTCCACTGTAGAAGGCGTGCTGGCCTATGCCGGTCGGCCCATTCGCCAGCTCAGCAATGGCCGTATTCATGAAGTCACGGGTTGGCAGGACCTGTCCTTGCGCACCATGCCGCATCTGGGCACGCGCCTGCTGGCCAATGTGGACGTGCCGGACATGGACATCTTCGCGCAGCGCTATGGCGCTCATACGCTGTCGTTCAAGGCAGGGCTGGGTCTCAAGCTGGGCGGCGTGGCCAATGCCCTGCTGGCCCAGATGGTGAAGATCGGTCTGGTGCGTGACACCCTGCCATGGGCCAGGCGTTTGCACCGCTGGGGCACGTGGTTCGAGCGCTTCGGTGATGGCATGAGCGCCATGTATGTCGACGTGCAGGGCGTCGATCACCAGGCCCGGCCTCTGACCCTGACCGCCCAGCTCACCGCCCGCAATGACAAGGGGCCGGAGATCCCCAGTTGCGCCGCGGTCGCTCTCGCCGCCAAGGTCGCCAGCGGTTACCGACCAGCTCCCGGTGCACGGCCCTGCGTTGGAGAACTCACCGTCGCCGAATACCTGGCGGCCATTGACGAGCCGGATAACGTGCAACTGGCCGTCGACTTCTCTCACGCGGTGGTTTGAGCATGGACTACCTGCAGCTCAAGTACCTGCACGTCATCGCCGCAGTGTTCCTGTTCGGCTTCGGCATGGGCTCTTACCTGTACATGATCGCCGCCAGCCGAACCGGCGATGCCCGGGTCATCGCCCAGGTGGTGAAGATGGTGGTGCGTTTCGACACCTGGATCACCACCCCGGCCGGCGTGCTGCAAGTGCTCACCGGCTATGCCATGACCCGAGTGGCCGGCATGCCGCTGTCCAGCGACTGGCTGCTGAGCTCCATACTGATCATGGTCTGCGTTGGCGCGCTGTGGTTGCCGGTGCTGGTGCTGCAGCATCGCCTGCAGCGCCTGGCTGCCGACTCTGCCGAGCGTGGCGAAGCGCTGGGTGAACGCTACCGGGCGCTCTACCGCGCCTGGTTCTGGATGGGGGTGGCGGGTTTTTCGGGAATGTTCGTGATCGTGTGGATCATGGTGACCAAGAGCACGCCCTGGCATTGGCTGGCTATCTAGCTGGCCAGCCTGCGGATGAGGTCATCGGCTATCCGCGGGCCATGCTCTGCGATGCCCGGCGAAGTGGCTGATACTCGATCAGCTCACTCCGCATTGCATGGCTTCAGTTACCTGCCGGTCACGCCCTGAGCAGCCGTTTCCTTTTTGATCCCTTCGGATACGTAATGCCAGTACAGGGCCTCCGGGTTGGCTCTGCATTGCTCGATGATCCACGGCAGCGCGCGCGTGAAGGCTTTGTCGACCCCGGCTGCCGACGAGCTCTTCTGCTGACGCAACTCGGTGAGAAACAGCAGCGCCGAAGTCTGCTGAAAGGTGGCCAGGTCACTGGACGGCTTGCCGGGTGAGGTGTGCTCGAACTGCTGCAACTCGCTCATGACCTGCGCGCAGCTTTGCTCCTGGGTGCTCAGGATGGATTGCGGCCTGAGCACGAAGCTGTGGCTCACCGGTTGTGTTGATGGGGCCTGTGGGCTGGCGGTCCAGGGCTGATAGCGCCATTTCTGCACGGTGGTTTCAACCGCGGAGAGAACCAGGTCCGGCGCTTCACCGCTGGCCTTCACATCGCTGACCGAACCATCGGCGTGCACCTGGAACGTCGCCGTTACCCTCGTGCGCTGTTGCAGGCTTGCCGGTGCTACCGGCATGGGCATCTGCAGCGGCTTGAGTGGCGTCACGGCGAACAGGGCCGCATCGGCCTGGGCGCGGGCGACGAAGTTGTCGATGATGAGGCGGACATTGTCGCCGCGGCCGTCCGGGTGGACGAACAGGCCGTTGTAATGCGAGGTCGTGTTGTCGATGCGGTAGGTCGCGACTTCCTGGTGGCCGCGGGTTACCCGAAACGTCAGCTCCAAGTCCCAGGAAATGGGCGCCGGGATGATGAACAGGCTGAAGGCGCTGAGGAACTGAATGGGGACGTTGCTGAGGCCGTAATAGTCGCCAACCGACAGCACCTGAATGTTGTACCCACCCGGATCGAAACCTTCGCGTACCTGTTCGAAGGCACCCAGGCTGCGCATGTGATTACGGATCAGCGTGCCGGGAACCGACCCCTGGGTCTGCACGCTTACCTGCGGTAACGTCAGGTCGTGATCCAGCGTCGGTGTGCTGAGGGTGTGGTTGACCTGGCAGCCGCCCAGGAACATCAGCAGGCCAATGCCAAGTATGCGTAGCTTGCCGTTCATCTGAGCTGCCCCGAAAGAACCGATTTGAAGATTGCGGCATTCTCGGTGTCGCTATCGAACATGGCGGGATAGGCGCCATCCATGTGCTTCAGCTCGAGTACTTGCAGCGGTGGCAATTCGGGGTGCTTGCTGGTGACCAGGGCCTGATCACGCTCGGCGTGGTAGCTGTGGATAAACGAGCACCTGGCGTTGAGGTCAATGCAGGCGGCACGGAAGTCACCGATGTAGTAAGCCTTGCCGGGCTCCAGCTGGAGTGGGATGGAGAAGTCTTCGCGCTTCCATCCGGTACCGTCGCCGCGACGAAACAGCACGTTGTACAGTTCGTAGCGACCGGGTTTGAGTGGCATCACGAACAGCGTACCGATGCCGCGGCGGCCATCGCGGATATCCCGCGTGGTACGCAGATGAACGTTGTTGCGCAGGCGTGCGGAGGCTGAACCGCCGCCGCCCTTCTGGCGTAGCAGGATGCTTTGTTCGTGGGGCGAGTACTTGGCATCCGGCCAGACGCCGACCACGCCGACCAGATAGCTGGTGGCACCGCCTTCGGCAGGGCGAATGCTCTTGTCGATATCGATGGGCGACAGGCTGTAGCAGCCAACCAGGTTGAGCAGCAGCATAGAGCTGCAGAGATTGCGGAGCAGGGACATCAGTACACTCGCGTGCAGGGCAGCGCCATCGGGTCTGACTGACCGACGGGGCCTGTAATGAACACAAGGTGTGAAGCGAGGGCGTAGCACACCAATCCTTGGCGACATCATTCCAATGTAGCTGGGTGCGATTATAACCAGGCGCCGCTGTCGATTGGCCAGGAAGGCTTCAGATCATGAACGGTTTGGCAGTTGAGCGTGCTGCGCATCATCTGCGTATTGAATCGTGCACCTGCTCGTCGATCCGCCGCTCACGGGGTGGATTTCAGTCGCGCCGTGATCGCCACGCGCAGGCAACCCCAGGCGATCGTGCCGATGATCAGCACCTCGGCGAAACCCACCAGCAGGTTGAACGAGAAGACGAATGGCTGTTCGGCCCAGTAGAAGGTATGCGATCCCGTTCGAAAACCGCTGACGCGCAGGCGTCCGTTGAATAGCGCAGGCACCAGCACGATGATGTGATTGAGTTCGAACACGGTCAGGAAGGCGCCCAGCAGAGCGCAGAAGCCGCGGGCGGGCGTGCTGAAGGTCTCGTGCTTGTCTGCCGGTGGCGTTGACCCCTTGGCAGCCCTGGCACCTTTGCTGGTTGGCGCCGGTGTCGGCTCGTAGATGGTCCGCGCTTTGACTGTCGCAGGATCGATGACGTCGGTCGGTACTGCCAGCTGCAGGTACTCGGCCAATTCGCGCAGCCATAGTTCAGTGCGTTCGCTGCCCGGTATGACAGGCACGTTGTTGGTCGTCAGCCGGTGCTCGGTGCCGTCGCGCATCACCAGCCACAGTTGCGTATGGGCAGGCTCCGCGCCTTCGCGGCGGCGTAGTTCGAGGCGTTTGGCGGCGTCGATCCGGAAAGCATCGTGCACCCGCTCGCGGCGGCCGAAGAAATTTCGCGTGCGGCGTTTGCCTTCACCGTCGAGTCGCGACAGCAGCAAGCTCTCTCGCATGCCGGTGTAGACCGTGACGACCAGGCCGAGGGCAGGCAACAGCAACAGCCCGAGCACTATCAGCAATGCCGACAGTGGATCCATGCTCGACAAGGGCGAAGAGTCACTGGTAACTGCGAACGCCACGAATGCCACTGGCGCCGCGAATGCGATCGCTCCCATGAGCGGGACTGCGGTATTCATCACCAGATTGCGCGAGTGGATGTGCAGATCGCCCCGCGGGGTGCGTTCGTAGCGATGGCCAATCAGCATGCCGACTTCCTTGTGCGCCACTGTCAGATCGTTCGCAGGGCGGGGCGAGTTGCAAGCAGCGCACAATACCCCAAACCGCGTCTTGTGGTGCTCGCCCTTCAGCCATTCATCCCGGTCTCTGCAGGAACCCTAGCCCCTGCCAACCACCTTCGGCGCGAACAGGGTACGAATCGCTTCCCGGTACTCGCTGCTGCCGGTGCGGAGGCTGTTGTTGTGGTTGCCACCGTCGATCAGCAGCAGGCGCTTGGGTTCGTTGGCGGCCTGATAGAGGCTTTCGCTGAACCGCTGTGGGATATAGCGATCATTGGTGCCGTGGGCGATGAGTACGGGCACCTTGATGTCACCGATCTTGCTCAGCGAATCGAATTTCTGCGACAGCAGCCAGTGCACCGGCAGCGATGTGTACTCGGCGGCTACTTCGGTCGCAGCGTCGGCCAGGTTGGTGAACGTCGACTCGATGATCAGCCCGGCCAGCGGCGGCGTGTGGCGATCGCGGCCCAGGGATTCGGTGAGGTTGACCGCTACGGCGCCACCCAGCGAATGGCCGTATACGAAGCGTTTGGCAGGATCAGGCTGCAGTTCGGTGAGACGCTGCCAGGCGATCTCGGCGTCTTCGTAAATGGTGCGCTCGGAGGGCAGTTCGCCGAGGCTCTCGCCAAAACCACGGTAGTCGATGGCCAGTACCGAGAAACCCATGGCGTGCAGCTGCTCGATGCGGAACATCTGGCCGGTGAGGTTCCAGCGCGAGCCGTGCAGGTACAGCAGTGTGGGGGCGTCAGCCTTCTGCGCGGGCCACCACCAGGCGTGAATGTTCTGCTTGTCCCCGAACTGCGGCGCGCTGAGGGTCATCTCCTCGACACCAGCGGGCAGGCCGCTGAACCAGCTGGCGGTGCCCGGTTCGATGCGGAACACCAGTTCGCGCTCCTTCTGTTCCAGCTTGGCGCAGCCGACCGGCAGGCCGACGGCCAGACACAGCAGCAGGCTCAGGCTGAACCAGCGGCGGCGCAGGGTGTGGATAAGTGATGTGGCCATGGATCTCCGCACTGCTCGAAAACGTGACGCCGCGGCCCCTGCACAGGGGCGGCAGCGTGGCGTGAAAGGGTGATAGGCGAGTAGACAGGAGCGCAGCGGCGATGTTCGTCTGGCGCGCGCTTTTCGGGTATCGAGTTGTTACCGGATCATGACATGGCTGCTGCCGCTTTCAAGCCTGCGCTATGCTGCGCCGCTCACATGCTGCGGACTCGTTCATGTCGTCCACGTCTTCCGATCTGCGCCGCCCGGCGGGTGCCACGCTGGTGCTGCTGGCGTCGTTGTACTGCGCTCAGGGTTTACCATCCGGGCTGATCGCCCATGCGCTGCCGGTGCTGCTACGTCAGCACGGCGTGGATCTGGCGCTGATCGGCCTGCTCAAGCTGCTGGCATTGCCCTGGTTGCTCAAGGTGCTGTGGGCGCCCTGGGTGGATCGTCTGTCGTCGCGCCGCCTGGGCCATCACCGTGGCTGGATCCTGCCGCTGCAGAGCGGCGTGCTGCTGATTCTGCTGGCGTTGGCGCTGCTCTCGCCCGATGCCCTGTTCGGCGCCCATCTGCCGCTGCTGCTCGGCCTGCTGGTGCTGGTCAATCTGGCGGCGGCGACCCAGGACATCGCCACCGACGGCCTGACCGTGCGCCTGCTGCCGGAGCGCTGGCGCGGGCTCGGCAACAGCCTGCAGGTCGGTGGCTACAAGGTGGGGATGATCATCAGTGGCAGCGGCCTGTTGCTGGTCATCGACCGCGTCGGCTGGAACCTGTCGCTGCTCTGGCTGGCGGCTCTGCTGGCGTTGACGCTGGTGCCGATCTGGCGCTTCGCCGAAGCGCGCCATCTGCCTCCTCGGGTTGCCGGCGTCGAACCGGTTGGGCCGAGCCTGTTGCTGCACCATTATCGTGGGCTGCTGGCGCTACCGGGCATGGGGTTGTGGCTGGCGGTGGTGCTGACCTTCAAGCTCGGCGACGCACTGGGGTCGCCGATGATCAAGCCGATGCTGGTGGATCAGGGCTGGAGCAACGCCGAACTGGGGCAATTGACACTGATCAGCAGCCTGGTCGGCATCGGCGGCGCGCTGCTGGGTGGGCTGCTGTATGCGCGTCTGGGCGTGCTGCGTGCGTTGCTGATCTTCGGCGCGCTGCAGGCGTTGAGCCTTGGCACGTTGGCGCTGCTGGTGAGCCGTGGCGGTGATGCAACCCTGGTGTACGCGTTGACGCTGTTCGAGCAGGCAGCCGATGGTTTGTCCACGGTGGCCCTGTTTGCCGCGATGATGCGCCAGTGCCGCGCCGGTCACGAGGGTGCCGATTTCACCCTGCAGGCCTCCACGCAGATTCTGCTCGGCGGCTTCGTCGGTGCCGCCAGCGGCGTGCTCGCCAAGGCCCTGGGCTACGACGGTTTGTTCATCTGTGCCGGGGCCCTGGGGCTGGCGGCGCTGGTGTTGGTGTGGCGTTATTTTCGCCGCCACGGCTGGCGTTAGGAGCCCTCGCCTTCCGTAGCCCTGTAGGAGCCGGCTTGCCGGCGAGCTGTTGGCGGTTGATCGCCGGCAAGCCGGCTCCTACAGGATCGTTGGTACTAGGCGAGCCCAATATCGCCTCCTGGGTATCGCTGGGATCAACGCCAGGCTACGAGGCCGTTTGAGGCTCAATCCTCGAACTGCACGGGGCAGGTAGGGCCTTCGAGTTTCTGGATTTCTTCGATCACGTGAGGGCGAGCGTGGCGCAGGACCAGTTGGCGGTTCTGGGTGTGCAGACGGCGGGCTTCCAGGTGGAGCATTTCCACGCCGGCGTAATCGATGAAGTTGATGTGCCTGGCATCGACCACCACCCGCTCCCCACGGCTCAGTTGCAGCACCTGCTGCACGTAGTGGCAGGCACCGAAAAAGATCGAGCCCTCCAGGCGCAGCTGTTCGTCGTCACCGTCGCGGGTGTATTTGAAGCGCGGTTGCGAGGTGCGTTTGAGGTAGAAGAACAGCGAGGCCAGCACGCCCGCGTAGATCGCCGTTTGCAGCTCCAGCAGCAGCGTGGCCAGCAGGGTCAGCAGCATCACCACGAACTCTGAACGGCTGACGCGCAGCAGCGCGCGGACCCCGGCGACATCCACCAGCCCCCAGCAGATCAGCAGAATCGCCGCCGCCATGCTGGGCAAGGCGATGTGGGCGATCAGCGCGGCGCAGAACAGCGCGAACGCCCCCACCAGCAGTGCAGAGAACACCCCGGCCAGTGGCGAAGTGGCGCCGCCTTGCAGGTTCAGCGCCGAGCGGGTGAAGGAACCAGCCGACATCGAGCCGGAGAACCAGGGACCGATCAGGTTGGACAGGCCCTGGGCACGCACCTCCTGATTGGCGTCCAGCACCTGCTGGGATTTGCTCGCCAGGGAGCGGGCGATGGACAGGCTGGTGACCAGCCCGAGCATGCCGCAGGCGATGGCGGCGGGCAGCAGTTGCAACAGGCTGTTGATCTCGACGTGCAGGGTGGTGAGCGGCGGCAGTTTGCCTTCGAAAGCGTTGACCAGGGTGATGCTGGCGAAGAACCCCGGCAGCGCGGCAACCAGCAGGCTACCGGCGATCACGCCGATCAGCAGCGCCGGCAAGCGCGGCCACAGGCGCCGGCACAGCAGGCTCACCGCCAGGGTGAAGATTGCCACCAGCACGGCGTGCCAGTCGGCCTGGTCGAGGTGCTGGAAGAGGTTGAGCAGCGTCGCCACGGCAGTGCGCTGGCTGTCGACCTGCAGGCCCAGCAGGTTGGGTAGCTGACCGAGCGCGATCACCACGGCGGCGCCGAGGGTGAAGCCAAGTACCACCGAGGGCGAGACGAAGTTGACCAGATTGCCGAAGCGCAGCAGCCCCAGCAGCCATTGGAAAAGCCCGGCGAGAAAGGTCAGTACCAGCACCAGCGCGACGAACTCCTCGCTGCCGGGCCTGGCCATGGGGCTGACGCTGGTGAACAGGACGATGGAAATGGCCGCAGTCGGCCCGCCGATCAGGTGCCACGACGAGCCCCACAGGCAGGCGATGATCACCGGCACGATGGCTGCGTACAGCCCGTACTCTGCTGGCAACCCGGCGATCAGTGCGTAGGCGATCGATTGCGGCAAGGCCAGAATGGCACCGCTGAGCCCGACCAGCAGATCCGTACCCAGGGTGCGCCGGGTGACACTCGGCCACCAGAGCAGGAAGGGCAACAGGCTGTAACGGCTGGGTAAGCGCATGCGTTCGCTCGGAGGCGGGTGATCAGGTGGCAAGCAGAGTAACAGAGGCTTTACTCATGATTTCCCGGATTGTTCGAGTGCATCGCGTGTATGGCTTTGGAAAGGCGCTAGCGGACCTTCGATTTGGTGGGCTAAAGCCCACCCTACAGCTGAATGGTGGGAGTAGAAGCTCGGTCTACATTCTGTGGGAGCGGGCATGGCCCGCTCCCACAGGTACTGCACCGATGACCGCTATCGCCTTTTAACTGCCTTACAGCTTGGCCTTCACCGCCGCGACCGCATCGCCGCCATCGCGGGTGGTGACGCCCTGCAACCAGCCGTCGATCACCTCGGGGTTGGCCTTGAGCCAGTCCTTCACGGCCTGGTCGTTGCTGGCCTGTTTGCTCAATACCTTGTCCATGATGGCGTTCTCCATGTCCTGGGTGAAGGTCAGGTTGCTCAGCAGCTTGCCCACGTTCGGGCACTGCGCCGCGTAGCCCTTGCGGGCCAGGGTGTTGACGCTGCCGCTCTCGCCAAAGTACTTCTCGCCGCCCTTGAGGTACTTCATGTCGTACTGCACGTTCATCGGGTGTGGCGTCCAACCGAGGAAGGCGACGAACTCGTCACGTCGCACGGCGCGGCCGACCTGCACCAGCATGGCCTGTTCGCTGGACTCGACCAGGGTCCAGTCCTTGAGGCCGAATTCGTTGGCGGCGATGATTTGCTTGATCGATTCGTTGGCCGGTGCGCCGGACGCGATGCCGTAGATCTTGCGGCCGAACTTGTCGGCGTGCTTTTCCAGGTCGGCGAAGGTTTTCACCCCGGCGTCATAGGCGTAGGTCGGCACGGCCAGGGTGTACTCGGTGCCACTGAGGTTTTGCGCGACCTTGTCCACCTTGCCGTTGGCGACGAACTTGTCGTAGTTGGCCTGCTGAGCCGGCATCCAGTTGCCGAGGAACACGTCGACCTGGCCCTTCTGCAGGCCGGCGAAGATGATCGGTACGCCGAGGGTCTGGGTCTGCACCTTGTAACCCAGGCCGTCGAGCACCAGGCTGGCGATGCCGTTGGTCACGGCGATGTCGCTCCAGCCCGGATCGCCGAGCTTCACCGTGGCACAGCTGGCATCTTCGGCGTGGGCCTGGGAGGCGAGGGCGGCCGCCATGAACAGGCTGCTGGCGAAAGCCGTCTTGAATGTCTTCATGCCTATTTCCTTATGTTGATTTCTAGGTTGGCAGGCTATGCGACGCAGGCCTGCGCGCCGGGTTCCCGCGGTTTTCCGCTGGGTCACCCGACGCGCTGCATCACGGTTGGGGGAAGCGAGCGCGGCGCTCCAGATCGTCGAGGTCGATGTGGTTGCGCATGTACTGCTCGCTGGCGTCGACGATCGGCTGGTGATCCCAGCTTTTCAGCGCACCTTGGGTAAGGGCTTCGGCGACCAGGCGCCGCCGCCGCTGACTGGCCAGGGTCGCCCGGTGGATGGCGGGAATGTCCCAACGACCGCGTGCCTCGTCGAGGAACGACTCGACCTGCTGGCGATGGTCCCACGACTGGGCGAGGTTCTCGCGCTCCTGCGGATCGTTCGCCACGTTGAACAACAGCAACGGGTCCTCTTCGGAGTAGATGAATTTCCACTCGCCGCGGCGAATCATCATCAGCGGGCTGGTGGTGCCCTCGGCCATGTACTCGCCGAGCACTTCGTCGTGGCCGCCAGTGCCCTGCAGGTGCGGCAGCAGCGAGCGGCCGTCGAGCGCCAGGCCTGGTTCGACCTGGCCGCCCGCCAGCTCCACCAGGGTCGGCAGCAGGTCGACGGTGGACACCGACTGGCTGACCCGGTGCGCGGCGAATCGCGCCGGTGCGTGGACCAGCAGCGGTACCCGGGCAGCCATCTCGAACCAGTGCATCTTGTACCAGAGGCCGCGCTCGCCAAGCATGTCGCCATGATCGCCGGAGAACACGATGATGGTGTCGTCGGCCAGCTTGCAGTCCTTGAGGGTCTTGAGCAGCTTGCCGATGTTGTCGTCGATGTAGCTGCAGGCACCGAAGTAGGCGCGCCGCGCGTCGCGGATCTTGTGCTCGGGCAGCGGCTTGTCCCACAGGTCGATGACCTTGAGCAGGCGCTGGGAATGAGGATCCTGCTCGGCCTGGTCGATCACCTGGCGGGGCAGGGGGATGTCGTCATCGTCGTAGCGATCCCAGTATTCCTCGGGGATGGTGTACGGGTCGTGCGGATGGGTCATCGATACGGTCAGGCAAAACGGCTGATCCGGCGTTACCCGCACGTGGTCGTAGAGGTATTGCTGCGCCTTGAACACCACCTCTTCGTCGAAGTCGAGCTGGTTGGTGCGCACGCAAGGGCCGGCCTGCAGCACCGAAGACATGTTGTGGTACCAGCTGGCGCGTACTTCTGGCTCATCCCAGTTCACGGCCCAGCCGTAGTCGGCGGGGTAGATGTCGCTGGTCAGGCGCTCTTCGTAACCGTGCAACTGATCGGGGCCGCAGAAGTGCATCTTGCCGGACAGCGCCGTGCGGTAGCCGAGGCGGCGCAGATAGTGAGCGTAGGTGGGGATGTCGGCAGGAAAATCGGCGGCGTTGTCGTAGGCACCGATCTGGCTGGGCAACTGGCCGCTGACCAGGGTGAAGCGCGATGGCGCGCACAGCGGGCTGTTGCAGTAGGCGGAATCGAACAACACGCCCTCGGCGGCCAGACGCTGCAGGTTGGGCACCTTGATCGGCGAAGCCGGGTCGTGCAGTGGCAACAGTGGCGCGGCCATCTGATCGGCCATGATGAAAAGGATGTTCGGGCGTTTCATGGCGGTTGGTGTTCCATATAGTTGTTTTATGCGAGAGTGCTATTTCGATCATCCAGCCTCGCCAGGCATGGGTAAACCCGGATCAGGTACATGACTAGGATAAGCACAGCTTATGCTTAAGGCGCTCGAGGGAGTCTCTCTGGATGTGCTGCGGGTATTCGAGTCCGCAGCGCGACACTTGAGTTTCACTGCCGCGGCGGCTGAGCTCGGCAGCAGCCAACCGGCCATCAGCCAGCAGATCAAGCGGCTGGAAGAACGGTTGGCGACCCGTCTGTTCGACCGCGTGTACCGTGGCATCGTGCTGACCGAGGCGGGCGAAACCCTGCTGGGCCCGGTACAGGAGGGGTTGGCGGCCCTGGGTGCCGGTCTGGAGGCAGTGGTTGGTCGACAGCAGCATGAGGTGCTGCAGGTGGCCACCGACTTCGCCTTCGCCGCCTATTGGCTGATGCCACGGCTGCAGCGTTTTCATCAGCTGTATCCGGAGGTCGATGTCAGCCTGGTCACCAGCGAGCGTGACATGACCAGCCTGCCAGCGGAGATCGATGTGGCCATTTCCTTCGGGGACGGGCGTCTGAAGAACGGCCAGGTACACCTGTTGTTCAAGGAGGAGGTGTTTGCGGTGTGCAGTCCGCATCTGCTCAGCGGCCAGGGCGCCTGCGCCAATCAATTGCTGGCGCGTCTGCCGCTGCTGCATCTGCGCCCGGAGAGCCGCTCGCGCTGGTTCGACTGGAACGGCCTGTTCCGCGCCCTGGGAATCGCCGAAACGCCCAGCCCCGGCAGCCTGCGCTTCGACAACTACACCCTGCTGATCCAGGCCGCCATCGCCGGCCAGGGGGTCGCCATCGGCTGGCGGCATCTGGTCGACGAGCTACTGGCCCAGGGGTTGCTCAGCCGCGTTGACGGACGCACGGTAACCTCCGAGCTCGGCTATTACGTGGTGCTGCCCGAGCGCAAGCGGCGGGTGCGCCTGGTGCAGAACTTCGTCGACTGGTTGCAGGACGAACTGCTGCGCGAGACGCTACCGCCACCGCAGAGCCCTATCGATCCACGGGGAATCGCCATATGACCGATGTCCGTATTCGCGGCTATCACGCCCATGTGTACTTCGATGCCGGTAGCCTCGAGCAGGCGCGCGTGCTGTGCGAATCAGCGGCGGCACGCTTTGCCGTGAAGATGGGGCGCCTGCATCAGAAGGCGGTCGGGCCTCATCCCGACTGGAGTTGCCAGTTGGCCTTTCGCGCCGAGCTGTTCGGCGAAGTGATTCCCTGGCTGATGCTCAATCGCGGCGAGCTGGTGATCTTCATCCACCCGATCACCGGCAACGACCTGATCGACCACCGTGACCGCGCCCTGTGGATGGGCGCGGTACGGCCGCTGGATCTTTCCGGGCTGGCGGACGGCAGGCCGCTGACCTTCGAGCTCTGACGTAGGGCTTGCGGCGCGGTATGATCCGCGCCTGATTTTTCAAGAGCCCGCGCCATGCCTTACCTGCTCGCCGTCACCGTCCTCTGGGCGTTTTCCTTCAGCCTGATCGGCGAATACCTGGCGGGGCGGGTGGACAGCGATTTCGCCGTGCTGGCGCGGGTGGCCGTCGCGGCGCTGGTGTTCCTGCCTTTCACGCTCTGGCGTGGCTTGCCGCGGCGCTTGCTGGCGGGCTTCTGGCTGGCCGGGGCGTTGCAGTTCGGGGTGACCTACCTGTGTCTGTACCGCAGCTTCCAGGTGCTGACGGTACCCGAGGTGTTGCTGTTCACCGTGCTCACGCCGATCTACGTGACCCTGCTCGATGACGCCTTGGCGCGGCGTTTCAACCCCTGGGCCCTGCTCGCCGCACTGGTCGCGGTGGGCGGCGGCGTGGTGATTCGCTTCGAGCGCCTGGAGGGCGAGTACCTGATCGGTTTCCTGCTCCTGCAACTGGCCAATCTCACTTTCGCTGCCGGCCAGGTGCTGTGTCGCCAGTTGCTGATGCGCTACCCCACCGAGCAGCCGCTGCATCGTTTCTTCGGCCACTTCTTCCTGGGTGCCATGCTGCTGGTGCTGCCGTCGTTCCTGCTCTTCGGCAACCCGGACAAGCTGCCGCAGACCGCGCTGCAGTGGGGCATCCTGCTGTGGATGGGGCTGTTCGCCACGGCTCTGGGGCTGTTCTGGTGGGTCAAGGGCAGCATCAAGGTGGATGCCGGCACCCTGGCGGTGATGAACGAGCTGCATGTGCCTGCTGGTTTGGTGGTGAACCTGCTGATCTGGAACCGCGATGCGGATATTCCGCGCCTGGCTCTGGGTGGCGCGATCATCCTCGCTTCGTTGTGGCTGAACCGTCTCGGCCGTCGACGCACTATCGCCAGCTGATCCATTTATCGGACAATGGGAACCCTGCTTGACGGGTGCTAACATCGCACCTTCAATTGCATACGCAATCAGCTGTTTTTCAAACCCTATTTGCTTAGGCAATAGGTCCACGGATGATGTTCTTTCATCGGCATGGAGCGCCTCTTAGCCATCTCTTGCCCAGTGAATGCCATCGTGAATATTCGTCGCCCCTTCGCCAGTCTCGCCCTGGCCTGCCTGTTCATCGTTTCCCCGCTGGCTGCCAAGGCTGCCGCCCCCGCCAAACAGGAACTCGCTTCCGGTAGCGCGCTGCTGGTCGACCTGACCACCGACAAGGTGCTGTACTCCAGCAACCCCGACATGGTGGTGCCGATCGCCTCGGTCACCAAGCTGATGACCGCCATGGTCACCCTGGATGCCAAGCTGCCACTCAACGAGCAACTGCCGGTGATCATCCGCGACGTGCATGACATGCGTGGTGTGTATTCCCGCGTACGTATCGGCAGTGAGATCAGCCGCCGGGAAATGCTCCTGCTGACCCTGATGTCGTCCGAGAACCGGGCGGCCTCCAGCCTGGCCCATCACTACCCGGGTGGCGTCACCGCCTTCGTCGCCGCCATGAATGCCAAGGCCCGTGCTCTGGGCATGACCCAGACCCGCTATGTCGAGCCGACAGGCCTGTCGGAGCACAACGTTTCCAGCGCCAACGATCTGGTGAAGCTGCTCAAGGCAACGCGCAAGTACCCGCTGATCGGTGAGCTCAGCTCGACCGGGGAAAAGACCGTGGCGTTCCACAAACCCAATTACACCCTGGGCTTCCGCAATACCAACGCACTGACGCGCAAGGCTGGCTGGGACGTGCAACTGACCAAGACCGGCTTCACCAACCGTGCCGGGCACTGCCTGGTGATGCGTACCACCATGGCGGGCAAACCCGTGGCGTTCGTGGTGCTCGACGCGTTCGGCAAGTACACCCACATGGCTGACGCCAGCCGCCTGCGCAAGTGGGTGGAGACTGGCAAGGTCACGCCGGTTGCACCCGCTGCTCTGGCCTACAAGCAGCAGCGTGCCTCGCAGCGCCAGTTGCAGGCTGCCCAGTAAGCTACTGCCAGAGCGGATCGCTGGCCAGGCGCTGGGCGATGAAGTCCAGCAGGGTACGCAGCGCCGGCAGCATCTGTCGGCGTGATGCATAGATGGCATGCACACCCAGAGACTGCGGTTGCCAGTCCGGTAGCAGGCGTACCAGGCGGCCGTCCTCGAGCATGGCTGCGGTCGCGTAAAGCGGCTGCATGCAGATGCCGCCATCGTTGAGGGCCGCCTCCAGCAGCACGGCGGTGTCATTGCTGCTGAGGTTGCCGTCCACCGCCACTTCCTCTTCGCTATCGGCCTGTTCGAAACGCCAGACGCTGCGCCCGAAATAGCTGTAGGTCAGGCAATTGTGCTGTGCCAGATCCTGCGGTCGCTGCGGCACCCCGGCGCGTGCCAGGTAGCCTGGCGACGCGCATACCACGGAATGGCAGGTGCCCAGGTGGCGTGCCACCTGATTGGGCTCCAGCTGATTGGTGATGCGCAGCGCCAGGTCGATGCGCTCCTCCACCAGATTCACCGCCTGGCTGTTGACCAGCAGGTCGATCGAGGTATTGGGGTAGCGCGCCAGGTAGTCGACCAGCATCGGGCTCAGCCATGTCTGGGCGAAGGACTGGCTGCTGGCGATACGCAGGTTGCCGCTGGGCCCGTCAGTGGCCTTTATGCCGGTAGTGCGCATCATCTCGGCGGTGTGCAGCATCTCCCGGCAGTGAGGCAACAGTTCGGTGCCCACCTGGGTCAGGCTCAACTTGCGCGTGGTGCGGTGCAGCAGGCGTGCGCCGACCCACCCCTCCAGTGCCGCCAGGTAGCGCGACACCATGGCCCGGGAGAGATCCAGATGCTCCGCGGCGGCGGTCTGGCTGCCGCGATCCACCACTTCGACGAAAACGCGGGTTGCTGTGAGTCTGTCCATGATTCGCTCGATTCATGCAACTGAGTTGGGTCGATTATGCGGCTTTTCGAGGGTTTTGCAGCGAGTAAGCTCACTGTTCATCCATCGGCAGTGGTACGGAGATGATCCGCTCATTCCAGCTACTTGGTGCTTTATCGCTGCTGGCGCTAGCTGCGTTCGCCGCTGCTGGCAGCGAGCTGGCTGCCGATCGCTCATCAGCCGTCAAATCGGAGAATGCCATGAAGGTCGTCGTACTAGGTGTCAGCGGGCGTGCAGGTTCGCGTCTGCGTCATGAACTGCTGCAGCGTGGCCATCAGGTCACCGGTATCGCCCGTGATGTCAGTGCAGTGCCTGCGCAGGAAGGCCTGACCCTGGCCAGCGCTGACGTGGCCGATGTCCAGCGTCTGGTGCCGTTGCTCAAGGGCCATGACGCCGTCATCAGTTCCACTCGATTCGTCGGCAGCGATGCCGCCAGCCTGATCGAGGCCGTGGAAGCTGCAGGCGTGTCGCGTCTGCTCGTCGTGGGTGGTGCTGGGAGCCTGGAGGTGGCGCCGGGTGTCGCGTTGATCGACACGCCGGAATTCCCTGCGGCCTACAAGGATGAGGCGGGGGCCGGGCGTGATTTCCTCAACGTGCTGCGTGGCGAGAAAGAGCTCGACTGGACCTTCCTGTCGCCGTCGGCGCTGTTCGAGCCAGGCCAGCGCACAGGCAAATTCCGTATCGGCAAGGACAGCCTGCTGGTCGATGCACAAGGCAACAGCTCGATCTCCATGGAAGACTTCGCCATCGCACTGGTCGATGAGCTGGAGCAGCCAGAGCACTCGCGTCAGCGCTTCTCCGTCGGCTACTGAGGCCGTTCCGAGCGGCAGGCCGAATAAAAAAACGCGGCTCAAGCACGTCCACATTCGGCAATAGTGGAGGTGACTTGGCCGCGTTGCAGGGCCTTGGCTTCATTCAAGGCAAGTTGCTAGGGAGTCCAGTATCAGGCCAGCAGTTGCATACCCAGCTGGATGGCCACCCAGACCGCCAGGATGGTGGCGGCGCCGAGCGCGATGTTCTCGAACCAGTTGTTGCAGTACTTGCCGAGCAGCTTCTTCTGGTTGGACATGATCAGCAGGCCCAGAGAGATCACTGGCAGGCCGACGATGTTCAAGGCGTTGACCGCAATGGTCAGGGTCACGAAGTCCGGCATGCCCGGCAGCGACCAGACCAGCGGGGTGATCAAGATGAACAGCAGGAACCACTTGTGCAGCGGGTCTTTGTGGAACGTGCTGCCATATTTCTCGCGACGCTTGGGCACGATGTGGTGCAGGGCATCGGTGATCAGCATCGGGAACGCGGTGGTCTTGCCGGCAACGCTGGCGAATAGTGTGGCGAACGCGCCGACGAAGAACAGGTACCAGCCGGTCGGGCCGAAGAACATCTGCAATGCCGTGCCCAGATCACCCAGGGTCTCGACCTGCAGGCCGTTCGGACGCAGAATTTCCGCACCCACCACCCAGATCGCCAGGTTGATGATGATGCCGACGAACACGGCGAACAGCAGATCGTTGCGCTGAATGCGCTTGTGTTCCGGGCCCGTCCAGCCTTTCTCCTTCATCACGTAGGGCAGCACGAAGTTGGCGATGGAGCCGGCTACCGCGCCGATCACCGATACGGCGACGATCAGTGCGCCATGCACACCCTCATCCGGCGGAATGCTGAAGCCGATGGTGCCGGCAGCGATGCCGCCCCAATCCGGGCCGGCCATCAGTGCCAGGGCAATGAATGCCAGGGTCATCAGGCACAGCAGGCCCTTCATCACCCCTTCGATCAACGAGTAGATACTGCGCCCGACCAGCAGCCAGACCGCGATGGCGACGGCAACCGAGCACAGCAGTGGTGCATTCCAGCCGATCAGGGTGGCCAGTGCTTCACCGGCACCCTTGAGCATGTAGGCGTTGGTGAGGTGGCCCATCAGCAGGGCGTAGCCGAACATGAACCAGGCGAAGCTGGGGTGCAGTTGCGCATAACCCCCGAGGATGCTCATTCCCTGGTTATTGCACAGCTGGAAGCGCGCCATGATGTTGACGATGAGGAAGCGTAGGAGAAGGGAGACGGCCAGTACCCACATCATGGCGTAGCCATAGTTGGCGCCTGCCACCGAAGAGGTGATCAGGTCGCCGGCACCTAGCCAGGAGAGTACGGCGATGATGCCGGGGCCGAGCATTTTGAGTAGTTTGCCGAGGGTAGAGCCAGAACTGCTTTCAGCAGTCTTTTCGAGGACTTCAGTGCGGGCCATGCGTGGGCCTCCGATTATTTTTGTTGGAATGACACCAGCTGGGTATTACGACATCACACAACTTGTCCGAGTTCAAGAGTGCCCGAAATTTTTAGTATCATCCTGGTGGTAGCGCTATCTATTTTTTCTTAATTAAAAATCAATGAGTTACGCTTGAATTGAGCAAATGTTACTGAATGTTTTCTGGCGATGGGCGGTCTTCTGACGTTGCCATATTGCGTTAGTCATAATACAACTGGGTGAAATCAAGCCATTCGCCGCACCTGGCCTCGTCGGAAAATTCCGGCTTTCAGGTGCCGCGTCACAGGCTCCAGAGGTCGAAAACGGCGCTCTACACGTTCAGAGGAGATACCGATGACTGCTTCAAATGCGCGTCCACAACTATTGATGATCGGGCCGTTGTTGCCGAGTCTGGTGGAACGAATCGCCGAACAGTACGAGATCCACCGCTACTGGGAATTGGCCGATGCCGATGCCTGGGTTCGTGAGAATGGCGGGCGTATCGACGGTATCGCCACAAGCGGTGTATTCGGCGCCAAGGCCGAGCTGATCGAGGCCCTGCCCAACCTCAAGGCCATCATCAGCTTCGGTGTTGGATATGATTCGATCGCCGTTGAAACGGCAAAGAAAAAAGGGGTAACGGTTACCAACACACCTGGTGTTCTGGATAACTGCGTGGCCGATACCGCGGTATCGATCCTGCTCGCGCTGGGCCGCCGAATCAGCGAGGCGGATCGTTTCGTGCGCAAGGGGGAGTGGGAGAAAGGGCGCTTCCCGCTCTCCGGCAGTATCGGCGGCAAGGTGTGCGGCATCGTCGGTATGGGCAACATCGGCCGGGCGATCGCCAAGCGGGTCGAAGCGTTCGGCATGACAGTGGCCTACCACAATCGCCGTCGCCGCGATGACGTCGACTATGCCTATCACGAGACCCTGGAAGGCCTGCTCGAAGCGGCCGACTACGCCGTGCTGGTGGTACCGGGTGGCAGCTCCACCGACAAGTTGATCGGTGCCGAGCAATTGCGTGCGCTGGGTCCGCAGGGCTATCTGGTGAATATTGCCCGTGGCACCGTGGTGGACGAACAGGCCCTGGTCGAAGCCCTGCAGAACGGCACCATCGCCGGTGCCGCTCTCGACGTGTTCGCTGAAGAACCCAAGGTACCTGCAGAGCTCCTGGCGCTGGACAACGTGGTGCTTACCCCGCATATCGGCAGCGGCACTCACGAGACCCGCCAGGCCATGGCCGACCTGTTCTTCGCCAACCTCGAAGGCGTATTCAAGCAGGGCAAGGCCGTTACCGAGGTTTGATCCCTGTCAGGAGACAGTGACCAGGCGGGCTGAGCGCAGTTCTCCTCAGGTAGGGTGGGCTTCAGCCCACCGGTCACCAAGCAACCCACTTGCCTTTTCATTCTCCGAATCCCCCGTCGAGCTCAGTCCCGCCAGCCCAATCCTGCGGGTGAATGCCCTGCATGACATAGCGGTGAAAACCAGAATAGCCTGGTAGGGTGGGCTTCAGCCCACCACAGCGAATCAAACGGCCAACCTCACTCTCCAAATGCTCCATCCCGATCACCCCCACCTGCCCAATCCGCTGGGAGAATCCCTTGTTCGACATAGCGGTGAAAACTCGAATATGGCCAGTCGCCAACCCTTTTCACCAAGCCGTGCCTGACCGGGTTGTAATGGATGTAATCAACATGCCTTGCCAGATCATCGGCGTCACGAATTCGATGCTCCCAGAATCGACGCTGCCAGATTCCCTTTTCACGTTTCCGTACTTTGCTGGCGCTCACATCAGGAGAAGCCGGCAGGCCTCTTGAGAACCCACTCTTGATCGAACTCCAACGTCGCGCATAGGCGCTATCACCCTCCGGCAACCTCCAGACTGCGTGCAGATGATCTGGAAGCACGCAGATGGCAATGGTCTGGAAAGGCATGTGACTGGCTGTCGTACCGTAAGCACGGCGCAACAGTTGAATGGCATCGGTCAGCACAGTCGATCGGCGATTCGCCAGGGTCACGGTGAAGAAATAGGTGCCGCCCGGCATCCATTCACGGCGGTAATTGGACATATGGCAATCCTTTGCCTGATGTTTTGGAGGGTGGAGCTGGTGGGCTGAAGCCCACCCTACGTCAGTGCGTCACTGAGATTTCATGTTTAGCTGGTGGGCCGCAGCCCACCAGCTAAACGAGACGAAAGCTGATCCTTAGCGGCGTGCGCCGCGTACGCCTTCGGCCAGTTGGCTGCACAGCTCGAGCACGCCGTCGATGGCCTGCTGGTCGTTGTCGGCCTTGGCGATCTGGTCGATCAGTGCCGAGCCGACCACCACGCCGTCGGCCAGACGGGCGATGGTCGCCGCGTGTTCCGGGGTGCGGATGCCGAAGCCGATGCTGATCGGCAGGTCGGTATGACGGCGCAGGCGGGTGACCGCTTCCTGTACGTGCTCCAGGGTCGCCGAGCCGGCACCGGTAACGCCAGCCACGGAGACGTAGTAGACGAAGCCCGAGCTGCCGTTGAGTACCGTGGGCAGGCGCTTGTCGTCGGTGGTCGGGGTGGTCAGGCGGATGAAATCGATACCCGCAGCCTGAGCCGGGTCGCACAGGTCGGCGTTATGTTCCGGTGGCAGATCGACCACGATCAGGCCATCGACGCCGGCTTCCTTGGCATCGACGATGAAACGCTCCACGCCATACTTGTGGATCGGGTTGAAGTAACCCATCAGCACCAGCGGCGTGGCCTGTTCGGTTTCGCGGAATTCACGAACCAGTTGCAGGGTCTTGGCCAGGTTCTGCTTGGCTTCCAGGGCGCGGATGTTGGCGAGCTGGATCGCCGGGCCGTCGGCCATCGGATCGGTGAACGGCATGCCCAGTTCGATCACATCGGCGCCGGCCTTCGGCAAGCCCTTGAGAATCGCCAGGGAAGCATCGTAGTTCGGGTCGCCGGCGGTAACGAAGGTCACCAGGGCGGCGCGGTTCTGTTGTTTCAGCTCGGCGAAGCGCGTCTGCAGGCGGCTCATATGTGTTCTTCCTGTTCGTCGAAGTGGTGCATGACGGTCTGCATGTCTTTGTCGCCGCGGCCCGAAAGGTTGACCACCATCAGGTGATCCTTGGGCAGCGTTGGCGCGCGCTTGAATACTTCAGCCAGGGCGTGGGACGACTCCAGAGCCGGGATGATGCCCTCCAGGCGGCAGCACTGGTGGAAGGCGGCAAGGGCCTCCTTATCGGTGATCGAGGTGTACTCGACGCGGCCGATGTCGAACAACCAGGCGTGCTCCGGGCCGATGCCCGGGTAGTCGAGGCCGGCGGAAATCGAGTGGGCGTCGATGATCTGGCCATCGTCGTCCTGCAGCAGGAAGGTGCGGTTGCCGTGCAGCACGCCGGGTACGCCGCCATTCAGGCTGGCGGCGTGCTTGCCGGTTTCCACGCCATGACCGGCCGCTTCGACGCCGATGATCTGTACCGACTGATCATCGAGGAAGGGGTGGAACAGGCCCATGGCGTTGGAGCCGCCACCGATGCAGGCGACCAGGCTGTCCGGCAGGCGGCCTTCCTGAGCTTGCAGTTGGTCACGGGTTTCCTTGCCGATGACGGCCTGGAAGTCGCGCACCATCGCCGGATAAGGGTGTGGGCCGGCCACGGTGCCGATGATGTAGAAGGTGCTGTCGACGTTGGTCACCCAGTCGCGCAGGGCTTCGTTCATCGCATCCTTCAGGGTACCGGTGCCGGCGGTGACCGGAATCACTTCGGCACCGAGCAGTTTCATGCGGAAGACGTTGGCCTGCTGGCGGTCGATGTCGGTGGTGCCCATGTAGATCACGCACTGCAGGCCGAAGCGCGCAGCCACGGTGGCGGTAGCCACGCCATGCATGCCGGCGCCGGTCTCGGCGATGATGCGCTGCTTGCCCATGCGCTTGGCCAGCAGGATCTGGCCGATGCAGTTGTTGATCTTGTGCGCGCCGGTGTGATTGAGCTCTTCGCGTTTGAGATAGATCTTCGCGCCGCCGCAATGCTCGGTCAGGCGCTCGGCGTAGTACAGCGGGCTCGGGCGGCCGACGTAGTCGCGCTGGAAATAGGCCAGCTCCTTGGCGAACTCGGGATCTTCCTTGGCCTTTTCGTACTCGGCGGCCAGGTCATGGATCAGCGGCATGAGCGTCTCGGCGACGTACTGCCCGCCAAAGCTACCGAACAAGCCGGTGGCGTCTGGGCCGTTGCGTAATGAAGTCATGGGATTCTCCTGTGAATTCGGAGGCCGCGAGCGACCTGCTTGCCAAGCGGTGTTGGCGTCGATGGTGGCCAGACTAACCCTGTGGCGCCGGTCGGAAAAGCGATTAGTTTTAACGGATATGTGATTAAAAATCACCTATCATCAGCTACTTCGTAGCGGGTAGGGCCTGCGAAGCATTGCAACTGTGTAGGCTTGAAAGCCCAACCATTGGCATCCTGAGCGAGTTGGTCGATGATCGTTCAGCTATGAATTTTATGCACAGGTCGGAGGCAGGATGAAAACAGCATGGTTATGGCTGTTCCCAGGTATCGGCGCGCTGCTGCTGGCGGTTGCCATCGGCATTCAGGTCTCGCGCATCAGCGGCGAGGCGCAGATGATGCGCGTCGAAGGCTCCATCGTGGATGTCGAGGACGGCTGCCCGACGGTGTCCTTCACCACGCTCGATGGCACGCTGGGCGAGTATCACAGCAGCACCTGCAGTACGCCGCCGTCGTTCGACATCGGTGAACGCGTGGCGGTGTATTACGACCCGCAGGAGCCTGAGCGCGCGCGTATCGACAGCTTCGAGCAGAACTGGATCGGTAGCCTGATCGTCGGTGGCATCGGCGCGGTCTTTCTGGCGATTGGTCTGTTGTTCGTGCTGCCGCCGCTGTTCGCCAAGCGCCGCGCCGCCGAGTTGCGGGTCAGCGGCACAGCGGTGCAGGCCGAGTTGGTGGATGTCGAGCTCAATGGCTCGCTGAGCATCAACGGCCGCAACCCGTACCGCATCGTCGCCCAGTGGCTGAACCCGCAAACCAACAAGCTGCATGTGTTTCGCAGTGAAAACCTGTGGTTCGATCCGGGCCCCTACATCAGCGAGTCGCTGGTCACCGTGATGATCGACCCGAGCAACCCCAGGCGCTACAGCATGGACACCCGTTTTCTGCCTGAGCTGGTGGACTGAGATGGCCCAGGATCTGCCGTCGCTCAACGCCCTGCATGCCTTCGAGGCCGCCGCGCGGTTGGGCAGCGTCAGCCGTGCGGCGGTTGAGTTGCACGTCACTCATGGTGCGGTGAGCCGGCAGATCCGCACGCTGGAAGAGCAGCTTGGCGTGGCGCTGTTCACCAAGGACGGGCGGGGCTTGAAGCTGACCGACGCAGGCATACGCCTGCGTGATGTCAGCGGCGAGACGTTCACCCGCCTGCGGCAGGTGTGTGGCGAGCTGCGCCAGCGGGAAGTCGATACACCTTTCGTGCTCGGTTGTCCCGGCAGCCTGCTGGCGCGCTGGTTCATTCCGCGCCTGGACCGGCTCAACGGGGCTTTGCCCGAGCTGCGGCTGCAGCTGTCCACCAGCCAGGGCGAACTGGACCCGCGCAGCCCTCAGGTGGACGCCACCCTGCTCTACGCCGAACCGCCGTGGCCTGCGGACATGCGCGTATTCGAGCTGGCGCGCGAATCCATCGGGCCGGTGATAAGTCCGCGCCACCCAAGGTTCTCGGAACTGAGCCAGGCTGCTCCCGAGACGTTGCTGCAGGAGGCGTTGCTGCATACCACCTCGCGCCCCCAGGCTTGGCCGCAGTGGCTGGCGGCGATGAACCTGCAGCCTGCGGACATGCGCCTGGGGCAGGGTTTCGAGCACCTGTATTACCTGCTCGAGGCTGCGTCGGCGGGCCTTGGCGTGGCCATCGCGCCGCTGCAACTGGTGGCGGACGATCTCGCTGCAGGGCGGCTGGTCGCGCCCTGGGGCTTCGTGCAAACCGAGGCGCAGCTGTCGCTCTGGGTACCGGAACGGCGTAGCGGTCAGCGCGCCGAGAGGCTTGCCGATTGGTTGAGAGCGGCGTTGCAAACCGCGAATTGAGTCGCATGCAGCGGAGAACCTTCTTTCCTGGGCATCTGTCATAGCATCGGCCCTCAGACGTCTTCCGGGCCATCACTGACAGAGAGGGATGTGCCCATGAACAAGACGCTGATGGCAGGTTTGCTGCTGGCCGGCACAGCTACGCTGGCCCAGGCGGAGCCGCTGAATATCGAGGGGATCGGCCTGTCGCGAGACGTATCCTGCAAAAGCCAGGACGTGAACATTACCGGCAATGCCAACGTCATTCACCTGACCGGTGAGTGTGGCGCCGTGCTGGTCTACGGCTCGGAGCACAAGGTCACGCTGGATACGGCCAAGTCGCTTACAGTATCGGGTGCCGAACACAAGGTGATCGCCGAGCGCGTCAATGCGTTGAGCGTCGACACCAGCAACAACCAGGTTCGCACGGCGATCACCGCGGGCGAGCAACCGGCAGTGGTCACGGTAGAAGGGGCCGAGCACGAACTGGATCTGCAGTTCGAAGGCCAGGCCAAGCTGAACGTTACTGGCGTCAGTCAGCAGGTGCGCTGGAGCGGTGATGAGCCGGAGGTGCAGTTGGGAGGCATCGACAACAAGGTCGAGCGCAAGTAGGCGGGGCGGCCGCCCCGCCGGTCAACAGCGGGGCGCCACGTCAATCAGTCCACTTCGGTGAACTGGATGATTTCCACCCAGTAGCCGTCCGGGTCCTTGATGAAGGCGATGTTGCTCATGCGCCCGTCGGTCAGGCGCTTCTGGAAGTCTACGCTCAGGTCTTCGAAGCGCTGGCAAGCCGCCTTGATATCCGGCACTGCCACGCACAGGTGACCGAAGCCGCGCGGGTCACTGTTGCCGCTGTGGTAGGAAAATTCCGGATCCTTCTCGGTGCCGTAGTTGTAGGTCAGCTCCAGTACGCCCGGGATGGACTTGCGCCATTGATGGCGTGCTGCCGGGTCGGCCGGGATCTGCGACTTGTCGGCGATCAACGCGAGGAAGTACAGGCTGAACTCGGCATCCGGGAAGTCCTTTTTCTCCAGCAGGGTGAAACCCAGCACACGGGTATAGAAATCCAGGGACTTCTGCAGATCCTTCACGCGGATCATGGTGTGGTTGTAGACGAAATCCGCCGTGGCGACGTCAGGCTTGCCGGTTACGCCGGGAAGGGTGTTGAGTTCATCGAGGGTCATGGGGACTCCATCAAGTGAGTGGACGAATCGAAAAAATCTGTATTCATACAGATGGCTTCGAAAGGCGTGTTTTTCAAGGTCGTTGCCTCGGCAGGACGTCTTTGTGGCGATAGCAGCCGTTCGTAGTCGGGGGCCAATTGGTGGGCTAAAGCCCACCCTACGGCTAGATGCGCGGCTGTAGGGTGGGCTTTAGCCCACCAAATCGAAGGCCCGCTATCGCCTTGCATCAGACCTCCAGCGTAATCAGTTCGAACCGCACCGTGTCACCGTCGATACGCAGCAGGGCCACGCTGATCGGCAGCTTGAAGCGTCGTGGGCCGGCGCTGCCCGGGTTCAGGTAGAGCACGCCGTCGCGCTCGTCATGCAGCGGCTTGTGCGAGTGCCCGGCGATCACCACGTCGATACCTTCGGCCTTGGGGTCGATAGCCAGCTTCTTGAGATCATGCAGCACATACAGACTGATCGCGCCGAAGCGCAGGGTCAGGCTTTCCGGGATGGCATCGGCCCAGGCATCACTGTCGTTGTTGCCGCGCACCACCGACAGCGGCGCGATGCGTTCGAGCTCGGCAAGGATCTGCGGCCCGCCGATATCGCCCGCGTGGATCAGGTGGTCGACGCCTTGCAGCGCTGCCAGTGCCTGGGGTCTCAACAGGCCGTGGGTGTCGGCGATCAGGCCAATCTTCATGCGTCCTCCAGGCTATAACTGTAGGAGCCGGCTTGCTGGCGATCCGTTCCGTGCAAAAACGCCGCCTTGGGTCGAGTGACGCGACAGCCGGGGCGCCACGTGAGGCGTCGCTGTCTGCATCGCCAAAAACGGAAAACCCGGCACAAGGCCGGGTTTTCCATGTGCCGCGCGAGGGGATCAGCCGTCCAGCAACGCCTTGTTGCGCACCGCGCCCTTGTCGGCGCTGGTGGCGAGCAGGGCGTAGGCCTTCAGTGCGGTGGTCACCTTGCGTGGACGTTGTTCGACCGGTTTCCAGCCCTTCTTGTCCTGCTCATGACGGCGGTGGGCGATTTCCTCATCGCTGACCAGCAGGTTGATCGAGCGGTTCGGAATGTCGATCAGCACCTTGTCGCCATCGCGTACCAGGCCGATGGCGCCGCCGGCAGCCGCTTCCGGCGAAGCGTGGCCGATGGACAGGCCGGATGTACCGCCGGAGAAGCGGCCATCGGTAAGCAGTGCACACGCCTTGCCCAGACCCTTGGATTTCAGGTACGAGGTCGGGTAGAGCATTTCCTGCATGCCCGGGCCGCCTTTCGGGCCTTCGTAGCGGATGATGACGATGTCGCCAGCCTGCACTTCGTCGGCAAGGATGCCGCGCACGGCGCTGTCCTGGCTTTCGAAGATCTTCGCGTTGCCTTCGAAGACGTGGATCGACTCGTCCACACCGGCGGTTTTCACCACACAGCCGTCCAGGGCGATGTTGCCATACAGCACGGCCAGGCCGCCTTCTTGCGAGTAGGCGTGTTCAACACTGCGGATGCAGCCGTTTTCACGGTCGTCATCGAGGGTTTCCCAGCGGGTCGACTGGCTGAATGCGGTCTGCGTTGGAATACCGGCCGGGCCGGCCTTGAAGAAGTGGTGCACCGCTTCGTCGTCGGTCTGGGTGATGTCCCATTTGGCGATGGCTTCTTCCATGCTGCGGCTGTGCACGGTCGGCAGGTCGGTGTGCAGCAGGCCGCCACGGGCCAGCGAACCGAGGATCGAGAAGATCCCGCCAGCGCGGTGCACGTCTTCCATGTGGTACTTCTGAATGTTCGGCGCGACCTTGCACAGTTGCGGCACGTGACGGGACAGGCGGTCGATATCGCGCAGGTCGAAATCGATCTCGGCTTCCTGAGCCGCGGCCAGCAAATGCAGGATGGTGTTGGTGGAACCGCCCATGGCGATGTCCAGGGTCATGGCGTTCTCGAACGCCTTGAAGTTGGCGATGTTGCGCGGCAGCACCGAGTCGTCGTTCTCGCCGTAGTAGCGTTTGCACAGCTCGACGATGGTACGGCCAGCCTGCAGGAACAGCTGTTCGCGGTCGCTGTGGGTGGCCAGGGTCGAACCGTTGCCCGGCAGGGCCAGGCCCAAGGCCTCGGTCAGGCAGTTCATCGAGTTGGCGGTGAACATGCCGGAGCACGAACCGCAGGTCGGGCAGGCGCTGCGCTCGTACTCGGCGACCTTCTCGTCGGAGGCGCTGGAGTCGGCGGCGATGACCATGGCGTCGACCAGATCCAGGCCGTGGCTGGCCAGTTTGGTCTTGCCCGCCTCCATGGGACCGCCGGAAACGAAGATCACCGGAACGTTGAGGCGCAGGGCGGCCATCAGCATGCCGGGGGTGATCTTGTCGCAGTTGGAGATGCACACGATGGCGTCGGCGCAGTGAGCGTTGACCATGTACTCCACGGAGTCGGCGATGATCTCGCGGCTCGGCAGCGAATAGAGCATGCCGTCGTGGCCCATGGCGATGCCGTCGTCGACGGCGATGGTGTTGAATTCCTTGGCCACGCCGCCGGCTTTCTCGATCTCGCGGGCGACCAGCTGGCCCAGGTCCTTCAGGTGCACGTGGCCGGGCACGAACTGGGTGAAGGAGTTGGCGATGGCGATGATCGGTTTCTTGAAGTCTTCGTCCTTCATCCCGGTGGCGCGCCACAGTGCACGGGCGCCGGCCATGTTGCGGCCGTGGGTGGAGGTCTTCGAGCGGTAATCAGGCATGACGGATTCCTGCGGCTAATCAGGTAGGCATTGATAGGTGGGTGAGCGGATCAGCGGCAGATGACCGCGACGCAAGGTGGCATGGCGCACGACGGGATCTCCGTCTGCCTGCCTGGGCTCACAGGCCCGCCGAAGGGTGGATGGCGGGAAATGCTCCGATTCTACGCCCCACGGTGCGGGCGAGGAAAGGCTGGTGGCTGCCGACCGTCCCTGCACTAACCGCGCAGGATGGCCGCGGGGATCTGCTCCAGCGCTATCTCGCGGCTCACGGCGCCCAGTTTCATGGCCTCTCGGGGCATGCCGTAGACCACGCAACTGGCTTCGTCCTGGCCAAGGGTGAGGGCACCGGCCTCGTGCATCTCGCGCAGGCCGCGGGCACCGTCGTCACCCATGCCGGTCATGATGACACCGGTGGCGTTGGCGCCTGCTGCACGGGCTGTGGAGCGGAACAGGACGTCCACCGAGGGCTTGTGACGGCTGACCGGCGGGCCATCGACCACTTCCACCTGGTACTGGGCACCGCTGCGCTTGAGCAGCAGGTGGCGGCCACCGGGGGCGATCAGGGCGCGGCCTGGCAGTACCCGGTCGCCATGCCGCGCCTCCAGAACCTCCAGCTCGCAGAGGCCATTGAGGCGTTCGGCGAAGGCGGCGGTGAAACGTTCGGGCATGTGCTGGACGATCACCAGTGCGGGACACACCCGCGGCAGGCGCGTGAGGATGTACTCCAGTGCCTGGGTGCCACCGGTGGACGTGCCGATGGCCACGACACGTTCGGTGGTGCGCGCCATGGCGCCCTGGCCCGGCGGCAGGATGACGTCGGCGCTGAGCTTGCCCTGCACGGGCGCGGCGGGTACTGCCTTGTTCTTCGCCAGGCTGCGGACGTTGGCGCGCGCTGCGGCCTTCACCGCATTGACCAGATCGTCGCTGGCATTGACCAGAAACTTGCTGAGGCTGGCCTGGGGTTTGGTGACGATGCTCACCGCGCCGGCGGCGAGCGCCTGCATGGTCGTGGCGGCGCCTTTCTCGGTCAGCGTGGAGCAGATGACGACGGGCGTGGGGCGCTCGCTCATCAGCTTCCTGAGAAAGGTGATGCCGTCCATGCGCGGCATTTCCACGTCCAGCACGATCACGTCGGGCCACTCGCGCTGCATCTTGTCGAGGGCGAACAGCGGATCGGCGGCCGTCCCGATGACCTGGATCGCCGGGTCGCTGGCCAGCACCGAGGACAGCACCTGGCGCACCACGGCGGAGTCGTCGACGATCATGACTTTTATCGGTTTCATGCGTATTGCTCTCCAGAGGGGCGACCGGAGATCGCGGTCGGCGCCGTCTGCTTCAGGGCCAGATGGCCGCTCCAGATGTCGAAGATCAGGTTGCGATGCCCGACTCCGCCTACGTGTTCGCCATGGCAACTGAGCTTCTTCTCGGTGATTAGACGCCTGGCCATGTCAACGTTCTGTAGGCCCACGTGCCGGCGGTTGCCATTCATGAGCGCGGGAAACATATGCCCACCACCGAAGATGCGTGCCTGATAGTCGGCCAGCCGCGTGCCGCTCAGCCCGATGGCGTCGCACAGCAGGCTCATGACTTCGTCGCCGTAACGACCGTCCGGGTGGGCGGTCGGGCGCCCGCGCGTCGGCAGCATGAAATGGCACATGCCGCCCAGGCGCGCATGGGGGTGCCAGAGCACCATCGAGACGCAGGAGCCAAGCAGGGTTCGCACACGGGTATAGGGGCCGCCGAAATGATAGTCGCCGGGCTGCAGGTAGACCTCGGCGATGGAGGGGGTCTTAGTCATCGGGCTTGCGATAGATCGAAGGTTTGACGACCTTGAGCGTGTCGTTGACGCCGTTCAGGCTCTCCGAGTGACTGATGAAGAAGTGACCGCCCGGGCGCAGGTGCTTGACCAGGCGACCGACCACCTGACGTTTGGTGTCGGCGTCGAAGTAGATCATCACGTTGCGCAGGAAGATCACGTCGAACAGCCCCAGGTCCGGTAGTGCGCTGTTCAGGTTGATCTGCTCGAAGCGGATGCGCTGGCGCAGTGACGGGACGATCATCATGCGTCCCTGGTTGTCGTCGACGCCGCGCAGGCAGTACTTCACCAGCAGATGCCGGGGGATGTTCCGGCTGTCCTCGAGGTCGTAAACGCCGCTGCGGGCCTGGGCCAGGATGCGCTGGCTGATATCCGAGGCAAGAATTTCCCAGGGCCTCTCACCGAGCCGTTCGGCCAGCAGCAGCGCTAGCGTGTAAGGCTCTTCGCCGCTGGAGCAGGCGCCACTCCAGACGCGCAGCGGTCGCCCGCTGGGAATGGCACCGGGTTTGTGCAGCAGCTCGCGCAGGAAGTCGAAGTGCTTGGGTTCGCGGAAGAAGTAGGTCTCGTTGGTGGTCAGCAGGTCCACGCAGGTCTGCAGCTCCGCGGCATCCTTGCCCAGACGTTTGAAGTAGTCACCGTAGCTGGCCATGCCGAAGGTGCGCAGGCGCTTGTTGAGGCGCCCGGCTACCAGCGGCTTCTTCGCGTCGGAAAGGTGGATGCCGGCAATCTCGTGGATCAATTGACGGAACTGGCCGAACTCCCGGTCGGAGAGGGCGCTGTGGGTGCTCTCGTGCATGTCAGGCTCGAGCGCCGTCGAGACCATGCCGTTCGGCCTGGTCCAGTGCCACGAGCTCTTGCGCGGAAATGATCCGGCTGATGTCGAGCATCACCACCAGCCGCTCATCCAGCTTGCCCATGCCACGAATGAAATCGGTACGGATGCTGCCTCCGAAGCTGGGCGTCGGTTCGATCTGCTCGGCGCTCAGTTCACGGACCTCGTTGACGGCGTCCACCACCATGCCGATCACCTGGGTGCTGGTCTGGTTGAGTATCTCCAGAATCACGATGCAGGTTCTCGGGCCGATGGCCGTGGCCCGGCCGCCGAAGCGCTGGCCGAGATCCATCACCGGCACCACCGCGCCGCGCAGGTTGATCACGCCAAGAATGCTTGGCGGCATCATCGGCACCGTGGTCAGCCGGCCGTACTCGATGATCTCCCGTACGGCACGGATTTCCACCGCGAACAGTTCCTGAGCCAGGGTGAAGGTCAGGTACTGGCCCGACACTGCGGTAGCGTCGTCGAGCAGCCGGGTATCGGAGCTCATGGCTTACTCCTGAAAGCGCACGTAACCGGCCGGCAGGCCTGTGCCATGGCCTTGCTGGCCCTCGTCTTCACGCAGCTGGCGTGTGCCGCCGTTGCCGCGGTTGGTCTGTGGCCTGTTGCGTGGTGGATTGACGGTGGTGATGCGCTCGCCACTGCCGCTGAGGCGGAAGAAGTCCATCAGTTGCTGCAGCTGTTCGGCCTGGCCGCTCATTTCCTCGGCGGTGGCGGCGAGCTCCTCGGAAGCCGAGGCATTCTGCTGGGTCAGTTCGCTGAGCTGGTTCATCGCCGTGCTGATCTGGCTGACGCCACTGCTCTGCTCGTCGGAGGCCGCCGCGATTTCCTGCACCAGGTCGGAGGTCTTGGCGATGGACGGGACGATCTCGTCGAGCAGGGTGCCAGCACGTTCGGCCAGGGCCACGCTGTTCTTGGCGACTTCGCCGATTTCCTGGGCCGCCACCTGGCTGCGCTCGGCCAGCTTGCGTACTTCCGCGGCGACCACCGCGAAGCCCTTGCCGTGCTCGCCGGCCCGGGCCGCCTCGATGGCGGCGTTGAGGGCCAGCAGGTTGGTCTGGTAGGCGATGTCGTCGACGATGCCGATCTTGTCGGCGATGGTCTTCATGGCTCGCACGGTGTCCTTGACCGCCTGGCCGCCTTCGCCCGCTTCGTTGGAGGCTTTGCTGGCCATGCCGTCGGTGACCCGGGCGTTCTCGGTGTTCTGCGAAATGGAGGCGGACATCTGCTCCATCGACGCACTGGTTTCCTCCACCGAAGCCGCCTGTTCGGAAGCCGCCTGGCTCATGCTCTGGGCGGTCGAGGAAATCTCCTCGGAGGCGCTGGACAGCGAGTCGGCGGAGCCGCGTACCTCGGCGATGATCTGCGTGAGCTTCTCGCTCATGTTGCCCATCGACTTCAGCAACTGGCCGGTCTCGTCGCGAGCGGTGCTATCGAGTTTCACGCGCAAGTCGCCTTCGGCCAGCAGGTTGGCGGCTTCCACCGCGCGGCTGAGCGGGCGGGTGATGCTGCGGCTGATCAGCAGGCCGAGCACGACACCGATCAGCAGGCCACCGATGATGACGCCGATCATGATGTCGCGGCTGGCTTCGTAGAGCTCGGTGGTCTGATCGTTGGCATCGCTGGCGTTGGTCTCCTTGATGCGCGAGAGCTCGGAGAAGATGCTGTCGATCTTGTCGCCGTATGCACGTGTCTGGGTCAGCTGCCGCTGCAGTTCGGGGTTCTCCGCGTACAAGGCTTGATTGGCCGCCGTTTGCAACGTCTGATCCATGCTGCTCTGGTAGTCCTTCCAGACCGAGTCGGCCTCTCGGAAAAGCTCCATGGAGCGCTCGCTGGCGAACTGCAGACGGGCCTCATCGATCAGTTTTCGCGCAGTTTCGCTGTAATTGGTGATATCGGCGCGAATCCGATCACGATCCTGTTGGGTGGTCGCGAGAAGGAAGTTGGCGCGGGCTCGGCCAATGTAGATGAGGTTGATGTTGGCATCCTTGATCTTGGAGAGGCCTACCAGTTCCCTGGAGTACATCCTGTCTGCCAGGTCGTTCATGGTCGAGGTGTTGGACAGGCCGACTAGGCCGACTATGGCACTGATTCCCGCGACCAGGACGAACGCGACGATGAGCCGGGTACCGATCTTGAAGTTGCTGAGCATGCTGGAGATCCTTTCGAATGGAGAGTCGCGGGTGAGATCAAGGCCGTACGGTTCTGCCGACGTCGCTGGTGGTGGAGGTGCCAAGTGTTTCCAGATCGAGTACCTGATCGAGTGCCAGGAGCGTGACGAAGCGATCGTCCAGGCGAACGACACCGGTGATGAATTCGCTGCGCAGATGGCTGCCGAAAGCCGGTGCCGGCTGGATCTCGTGCGGGCTGATCTCACGCACTGCGCTGACTGCATCGACCAGCACGCCGAGAGGCTGCGGACGATCCTCGTCGGGTACGTCGAGAATGACGATGCAGGTGCGTTTGCCGAGCGTCGTACGCTCGCCGCTGAAGCGCGCCAGCAGATCGATCACCGGCACCACGGCACCGCGCAGGTTGGTCGCGCCGCGCACCGTGGGCGGCATGCGCGGCACCGGAGTGAAGCGGGTGTACTCGAGGATCTCACGTACGCTCAGGGTATCGACGGCGTAGTGCTCGCCGGCCAGGATGAAGGTCAGGTACTGGTGTGCGGTGGACTCGTGCCCAAGCGTTGCCATGTTCATGCTTCGAGCCTCGCCCGGCGCGGGGCTTCCGGGGTGCTGGTGAGTTGGGTGAGCAGGCTGGGAATGTCGAGGATCAAGGCCACCGCGCCGTCACCGAGAATGGTGAAGCCGCCGAGGCCCGGGCAGCTGGAGAACACCTTGCCCGGTGGCTTGATGACCGTCTGGAATTCACCGAGCAACTGATCGACCACCAGCCCGGCGCGCAGACCTGCCTGTTGCACCACCACCACGCTCTCGCGCCGTGGCGCCGGGCTGTCGTCCTCGAACAGCTCGCGCAGGCGGACGATGGGCAACATCTGCCCGCGCAGTTCGAGATGCCCGCGTTCCAGCAGGGTGTCGGCCTGCAGCTCGATGCATTCCTCCACCAGCTCCAGCGGAATCACGTAGCCGGCCTGGCCGACGCTGACCAGGAAGCCGTCGATGATCGCCAGGGTCAGGGGCAGGCGGATACGGATGCGCGTGCCCTGGCCGAGGCTGCTGTCCAGCTCGATGGTGCCGCGCAGGGCGGCGATGTTGCGCTTGACCACGTCCATGCCGACGCCGCGTCCGGACAGGTTGCTGACCTGCTCGGCGGTGGAGAAGCCGGGCTCGAAGATCAGCGCGAAGATTTCCTTCTCGGTCAGCGTCTGGCCCTCGCCGACCAGGCCGCGTTCACGGGCTTTGGCGAGGATGCGCTGTGAGTCGAGGCCGCCGCCGTCGTCGCTGACCTCGAGGATGATGCTGCCGGCATCGTGGTAGGCGTTCAGCGAGACGTTGCCCTGGGCGGGCTTGCCCCGTGCCAGGCGCGTGTCGACCGGTTCGATGCCATGATCCATGGCGTTGCGTACCAGGTGCGTCAGCGGGTCGGTGATGCGCTCGACCACGGTCTTGTCGAGCTCGGTCTCGCCGCCGCTGATGGACAGGGCGATGTCCTTGCCGAGCTCGCCGGACACGTCGCGCACCACGCGCTGGAAGCGGTTGAAGGTGCTGCCGATCTGCACCATGCGCAGCGGCAGTGCCGAGTCGCGGACTTCTTCCACGAGTCGCGAAAGCAGCTCGGTGGCTTCGAGCATTTCCGGGTGGCCGCAGTTCTGCGCGGTCATGCGCGCGCCGGCACCGGCGATGATCAGTTCACCCACCAGGTCGATCAGGCGATCCAGCTTGCCGGCATCGACGCGGATCAGGCTGTTCTCGTTGCTGCGGTTTTCCTTGATCTGCTGCTGTTTCTGCAGCGCGGCGGCGATCACCGGTGGTTGCACCAGGCTCTCTTCCACCAGCACCCGGCCGATCGGACGCGGCTCGTCGCGCTCCTGGCCCTGCACCTGGGCGTGCAGCACGTCCTGCAGTTCGCTGGCGGTCAGGGTGCCGCAACGCATGAGGATTTCGCCCAGACGCATGTCTTCTTCGGGCAGGGCGCGGATCAGCTCCAGGTACTCGTCCGACTTGCTGTTGGGCGGCAGGATGCGGATCAGGCTGTCTTCACGGACGAACTCGAAGGCACCGTCGATGGTGGCCTTGTCGGCGTCACTGGCGAAGGCGACCTCGAAACCCAGGTAGCAGGTTTCCGGGTCCATCTCGGCGGCTGCGGGGATGCGATCGAGCAGCGGAACGATGCTGATGATGCGGCCGAAGGTATTCAGGTAGCGGAACAGACCCAGCGGGTCCATGCCGTTGCGCAGGGTGTCGGGGCCGAAGCGCAGGGACAGGTGCCAGTGGTCGGCACCAACGCCCGGACCATGGCCGCGTTCGATACGTGTGGCGGCGGCCGGCACGCGTCCGGCGTCCGCTGCGGGGGCCAGGTAATGAGTGAGACGCTCACCCAGTTGCTCGTGCAGCGCCTGGGTATCGGGGTCCATGCACTGCAGGTCGGTGCCGCCGTCGACCAGCGCGACCAGGCGCGCCAGGTGGTCGCCCACCTGCAGGAAGAGGGCGGTCATCTCCTTGTCGAAGTGCAGCTCGCCAGTGCGCACCCGGTCCAGCACGCTTTCGGCGATATGGGTGAAGGCGACGATCACGTCGAGGCCGAACAGCCCTGCCGAACCCTTGATGGTGTGGGCGGCACGAAAGATCGCGTTGATGGTGTCGGCATCGCCCGGGCTGTTTTCCAGCTGCAGCAGGGCTTCTTCCATCTGCTGCAACAGCTCCTGGCTTTCGGCGATGAAGATCTGCAGCACTTCGTCCATGTTCATGGTGACTACTCGCTCGCCGGCTTGATCAGGATGGGGTCGCCGAAAAAGGTGCCGAGCCCGCTCAGCTCGAAGGCTTCGATCACGGCCGGGCTGTGGTTGGTCAGGCGCAGGTCGCAGCTCATCCGCGTGGCTTCCTGCTTGGCCAGAATCAGCAACTGCAGGCCTGCGCAATCGAGTTCATCCACCGCCCCGAGGTCGAGTTCCACTTCGGTACCCGGGGCCAGTACCTGAGTCAGCAGCTCCATGTGCTCGGCCGCGCTGTAGATGGTCAGGCCACCCTCCAGTGGCAGGATGCGGTAGAGGTTCTCTGCCGACGCGGTGTTCATGGCAGGATCAGCTTGGACACGGCAGTGAGCATTTGCGCCGGCTGGAAGGGCTTGACCACCCAGGCCTTGGCACCCGCTGCGCGTCCTTCCTCCTTCTTTGCTTCGCCCGCCTCGGTGGTGAGCATGATCACCGGGGTGAATTTGTAGGCGGGCATCTGCTTGACCTGTTTGACGAAGGTGATGCCGTCCATGTTCGGCATGTTCACGTCACTGATGATCAGGTGCACCTTGCGGCCATCGAGCTTGCTCAGGGCATCCTTGCCGTCACAGCCCTCGATGACCTGATAGCCGGCCCCACGGAGCGTAATGCTGACGACCTGACGGATGGAGGTGGAGTCGTCGACGATGAGTACGGTCTTGCTCATGGGGGAACCTCAGAAAAACGTGATTTCAGAATCGTTGCGCCTGGCGGAGCTGTCACCGCGATGCACGTCGTGCTGCTCGGGTGTGGTGTAGGTCTGGGCCAGCTCGCGCAGCCAGCGCTCGACATCCAGCGGCGCCGGGCTCAGACCCTGGCGACGCTGGGCGTTGCGTTCGTGGAGGTAGGCGAGCAGTTTTTCCTGGTCACCGGCGATGTGGCCGAGCATCTGGCTGGTGCGGTCCTGGAATTGCAGCGCCACCAGTACTTCGGCGATGTCCTGGGCGACGGCTTCGCTCTGTGCGCGCATCGTTTCGTTGTGATTGACGATGTCGGTGGCGTTCTGGTTGAAGCGGTTGATCACCCCGGCAATGACTTCACTGGCCTTGTTCAGGGTGGCGGTGTCGGTCTTGGTGTATTCCTGGGAAATGCTCAGGGTCTTGTGGATGGCGTCGTTGACGATCACCACGGTCTCGCCGATGCGTTGCCCGGTGGCCCCCGACATCGACGAGAGCTTGCGCACTTCGTCGGCGACCACGGCGAAGCCGCGTCCGCTTTCGCCCGCGCGAGCCGCTTCGATGGCTGCGTTGAGGGCCAGCAGGTTGGTCTGTTTGGCGATGTTGGCGACATCCTGCGCCATGTCCTGCAACTGCTCGGTGAAGGTGGAAAGCTGCATGACTTCCTTGAGCAGCGATTCCTTGCTGGCCAGTGCTTCGCGCAGGGCCAGGACGATCATGTCCAACTCGTATTCACAGGTCGACAACAGCGCCACCAGGCGTTTGCCCGCCTCACGCTCCGTGCTGCCGCCAAGGCTGTTCTGGATGCGCGTGGCCAACAGGGCAAAGCGCTCGCTGAGGGCGCTGATGGATTCTTCGGTGTGGCTGCGCGCGGTCTCGATCTGCTGTGACCAGAGCGGCAGGGTCTGCTCGCAGAGGCGATCGAGATTGTCGGCGTGGGCCGCGCCGGGCGCGTCCGGCTCCGCGTCGATGGATTGCAGCGAGGCCTGCGTCGAGGTTTGCTTGCGTAGCACCAGGATCGCCACGGTGCCAAGCACGATCAGGCCACACAGCACGGGGAGTGTGCCCAGTATGCCCTGGCCGACCAGCAGTACGGCGGCGATGCCGGCAACCAGAATCAGCGACGGGGCAATCAGGTGAGAGGTTCTATCTTGCACGTCATCGCTCCGCGGTGGACTGGACTCATGTCTCCACGGAACGGGTATCGGGCGGGGGCTTCCTACGCGGTGACCAGTCATTCCTTTGGACGTCCGCAGCATGCATTAAGCATCCAAGCAGGCGGCATCGGGTATTGCTGATTTATCGGTGTGCATAAATACCGATAAAGACTAGGGATATTCTTATCTGTATTCGGATTCGATGAGGCTGGAGGCGAACTTGATCAGGTCGGCATTGCTGGAGAAGCTCATCTTCTCCATCAGATTGATCTTATGAGTACTGACCGTCTTGTTGCTGATCATCAGCTGTTCGGCGATGTGATTCACGCTCAGCCCGCCGGCGAGTAACCGCATGATCTGGAACTCGCGATTGGTCAGGCTGTCGAGCCCGTTGCGGGTGCTTGGCTTGAGGCTGCTGAGGGCGATCGGCTCCATCAGGTCGGGATCGATGTAGCGGGCGCCGCCGCTGACCTTTCTGACCGCATCGATGAGGGCTTCCGGTGACTGGCTCTTGGTCAGGTAGCCAGCTGCCCCGCAGCGCAGCACGCGCATGGCGACGTGCGGGTCGCTGTGCATGCTCAGCACCAGAATCGGCAGGGTCGGGTACTGGTGGTTGATCCGGGCGATCAGCGCCTCTCCGCTCAGGCCGGGCATGCTGATGTCGAGCAGCAGCAGATCCACCGGGGTGACGCGCAGTCGTTCGAGGGCCTGCGGGCCATCGGCCGCTTCTGCGGCGATGTGGATGTCGTTGTAGAGCTCGAACAGGCGTTTCAGCCCTTCGCGCATGATCATGTGGTCGTCGGCGATCATCAGATTGATCATGGAGGGGTCCTTAAGAGCGGGGTTTTACCGGGAAAATCGCCTGCACGATGGTGCCTTGGCCGGGGTGGCTGAAAATGATCACCGGCCCGCCCAGGCGCTTGCCGCGTTCGCGCATGCCGGACAATCCGGTGGAGTCCGGCAAGGTATCGCTGAGGGTGAAGCCGCAGCCGTCGTCGGAAATTTCCAGCACGTAATCGTTGTCGCGCCGTTCGAGACTGACCGCCGCCCAACTGGCATTGGCGTGGCGCAGGATATTGGTCAGCGATTCCTGCACGATGCGGTACAGGTGCGAGGCCTGGTCGGGGGCGAGGTCGATCGGTGTGGAGGGCAGGCTGCAGCGACAGGTTATTCCAGACAGTTGCCGGAACTCCTCGGCGAGGGTCTGCAGGGTGTTTTCGAGGTCCTCTTGCAAGCGTCCGATGGGGCCGCCGAACTGGACGTCGCGTATGGCATCGATGGCACTGTGGGAAATGTTGATCAGGTGAAGGATCTGCTCGCTCAGATCGGGGCGTTCCCGGCTCAGGTGGATGCGCAGCACGCCGAGCCCATGCTGCAGGGCGGTCAACTGCTGACCCAGCTCGTCATGCAGTTCGCGGGCGATCCGCTTGCGTTCCTGGGCTCTGGCCATGGCGTACAGCTTGGCCTGGCGTTTGCGGCGGCGGGCGGCATCGGTGTCCTCGTTCTGCTGTGTCCTGCCTTGGCTGCATCGTTTGGAGAGCATCGTTGCGTCGTTCACGTTGGCTCTTCTCTCTTCTTATGACGGGGTACCGGGTTCTGCCACCGGAGCGTATGCGACGTGGTCGAGTGGAGCGGTAGTGCTGGCAAAAGATGCAGCGAGCGATACACGCAAGAACGGGGTGCGCTTGCCAGCGATCAACCCGTCGTGAGTATTGCTGAGGTGCGACCGCCTCGCTGCGTGAGGTCGTGCCGTACCGGAAGCGGGGATCACTGTCGCCCCCGAGGGCTCGGGGTTGCGCTGGCTCGCTGCTTTGCCTGCCAGTCAGTCAGGGGCCGACTCGTCAGCGGTAGTTGCTGGCGCACCGGTGACCACTGCATGCCGAAGGTGGGGCGAGTGCGGTGACTATCAGGCGCCTGGCGCTGCGCGAAGAGGGGTAGATCATCGGAGTCTGAATTCTGTGCTGATGAGGACTTAGCATATCGTCCACGCCGTTGGTGGTGACAGAAGAAGATGCATCATCATGCGAGGCCCGGGTTTCAGGCCTGCCCAGCAAAGACCGCGCTCGACCCCAAGGGTTCGGCGATGCCCGGCAATCCATCATCGATAATAGGCAATGTGCAACAAATGTCGGCGATAAATCGTTTTCTTGCCGTGTTTGCAGGTGCCTGCCAGCGACCGGCGTCGACTGGCAGGCAACGGCCCGTCAGCTGTTGGGCAGCAACCGGCAGGTGAGGCTCTTGATGTAGCGGGTTTCGCCGATGGCCGGATGCACCGGATGGTCGGGGCCCTGGCCGCCACGTTCGAGCAGCTGGATATTGCGATCGAGGTGGCGTGCACTGGTCAGCAGGATGTTCTGCAGGTTGTCTTCCTCCAGGTGCATCGAGCAACTGGCGCTGACCAGAATGCCGTCCTTGTTGAGCAGGCGCATGGCGGTTTCGTTGAGGCGACGGTAGGCAGCCTCGCCGTTCTTGATGTCCTTCTTGCGCTTGATGAAGGCGGGCGGGTCGGCGATGACCACGTCGAAACGTTCTTCGGCGGACTTGAGTTCGCGCAGCGCAGCGAATACGTCACCCTCCACGCAGGTCATCTTCTCGGCGAAGCCGTTGAGCGTGGCGTTACGCTCGACACCGTCGAGGGCGAAGGCCGAGGCGTCCACGCAGAACACTTCACTGGCGCCGAACGCCGCGGCCTGCACGCCCCAGCCACCGATGTAGCTGAACAGGTCGAGTACCCGCTTGCCCTGCACGTAAGGCGCCAGGCGGGCACGGTTCATGCGGTGGTCGTAGAACCAGCCGGTTTTCTGGCCTTCGATCACCGGTGCTTCGAACTTGACGCCGTTCTCTTCCAGCGCGACCCATTGCGGCACCACACCGAATGCGGTGTCCACATAGCGCTCGAGGCCCTCGGCGTCGCGGGCGGCGGAGTCGTTCTTGAGCAGGATGCCGCTGGGCTTGATCACCTGAATCAGTGCCGCCAGTACGTCATCCTTGTGGCGTTCCATGGTCGCGGAGGCCAGTTGCACCACCAGAATGTCGAAGAAACGGTCGACTACCAGGCCCGGTAACAGGTCGGAGTCGCCGTACACCAGGCGATAGCAGGGTGTGTCGAACAGCCGCTCGCGCAGGCTCAGGGCCACGTTGATGCGATGCACCAACAGGGATTTGTCCAGCACGTGCTTGACGTCACGGGACAGCAGGCGTGCGCAGATCAGGTTGTTCGGGCTGAGAGCGACGATGCCCAGCGGCTTGCCTCCGGCGGCTTCGAGAATCGCCTGATCGCCGGCCTCGAAGGCGTTGAGCGGTGTGACGGCAACATCGATTTCGTTGCTGTAGACCCACAGATGGCCGGCGCGCAGGCGTCGGTCGGCGTTGGCTTTCAGGCGCAGGCTGGGCAGGGACATGGTGGGCTCCGTCGAGAAAAACGCGCATTCTAAACGAGCGGCCCGCTGGGCGCTTGGTGACAGTCGAAAAAGCCAGCCGCCGGTCCAATGTCCGTGAGTCCGGCGCTTGGTTCAGCGGCCTGGATTGGACGTGAGGCGATGACCGGTAAATTTACTCTGTAACCGTCGGGTAAAAGTCATCTGCCACAGGGTAAACTGTGCGCTCCATCACCTTTCATGCCCCGCATCCCCCATGGAAAAAGAACTCTCCGCCGAGCAGATCCAGACGTTTCTGCAGGGCATCAGCGTGCCGCCGCAACCGCAGATCATGGTTGACCTGCAGTTCGAGCAATACATGCCCAGTCCGGACCTCAAGGCCATTGCGCGGCTGATCAGCCAGGATCCGGGGCTTTCCGGTGCCTTGCTGAAGATCGTCAATTCGCCGTATTTCGGCCTGGCCAACCGCATCGGCTCGATCCAGCGGGCGGTCAACCTGCTGGGCAGCCGCTCGGTGATCAACATGGTCAATGCGCTGTCGATCCGTGGCGAGATGAGCGACGACACCATCGTCACCCTCAACCGCTTCTGGGACACCGCCCAGGATGTGGCCATGACCTGTCTGACCCTGGCCAAGCGCATCGGTTACGAGTCCGTGGACGAGGCCTATACCCTGGGCCTGTTCCACAACTGCGGCATCCCGCTGATGCTCAAGCGCTTTCCCGATTACATGACGGTGCTCGAGGAGTCCTACGCCAGCGCAAGTGCCGAGCGGCGCATCGTCGATACCGAGAACCGCGTACTCAACACCAATCATGCGGTGGTCGGCTACTACACGGCAAAATCCTGGAACCTGCCCCTTCATCTGTGCGATGCCATCGCCAATCATCACAATGCCCTGGCCATCTTCGCCGATGAAAACGACCGTGACGCGCAACTGAAGAACCTGCTGGCGATCCTCAAGATGGCCGAGCACATCTGCCGCAGTTATCAGGTGTTGGGTAACCAGAGCGAGGATCACGAGTGGCAGAGCATCGAGCCGCTGATCCTCGATTATGTCGGGCTCTCCAACTATGACTTCGAGAGCCTGCGCGAGAGCATTCGCGACCTCGGCGCCGCCTGACCCGCGCCCTCCTCGACGGTTGACGCCACGACCTGGCAGCGCCTAGGGTTGCTGCCTTGCCTCTTGCCGAAGTAGTCGCCATGCCCGAATTGCCAGAAGTCGAAACCACCCGTCGTGGTATCGCGCCCTATCTTGAAGGCCAGCGCGTCAGCCGGGTGATCGTCCGTGAGCGGCGCCTGCGCTGGCCGATCCCCGAAGATCTCGATGTGCGCCTGTCCGGGCAGCGTATCGAGAAGGTGGAGCGCCGCGCCAAGTACCTGTTGATCAAGGCCGAGGTCGGCACGCTGATCAGCCATCTGGGCATGTCCGGCAACCTGCGCCTGGTCGAGGTCGGCTTGCCGGCTGCCAAGCACGAGCACGTCGATATCGAGCTGGAGTCGGGCCTGGCACTGCGTTACACCGACCCGCGTCGCTTCGGCGCGCTGCTGTGGAGTGAGTTGCCGCTGGAACATGAGCTGCTGGCGCGGCTGGGGCCGGAGCCGCTGACCGATCTGTTCGATGGCGAACGCCTGTATCAGCTGTCCCGCGGCAAGGCTGTGGCGATCAAGCCATTCATCATGGATAACGCCGTGGTGGTCGGGGTGGGCAATATCTATGCGACCGAGGCGTTGTTCGCTGCGGGTATCGATCCACGCCGTGCCGCCGGTACGGTGTCGCGAGCACGCTACGTGCGCCTCGCCCACGAGATCAAGCGCGTGCTGGCCCACGCCATCGAGCGCGGCGGCACTACCCTGCGCGATTTCGTCGGCGGCGACGGCCAGCCTGGCTACTTCCAGCAGGAGCTGTTCGCCTATGGCCGCGGCGGCCAGTTCTGCAAGGTTTGTGGCAGCACGCTACGCGAGGTCAAGTTGGGGCAGCGGGCCAGCGTCTATTGCCCAAAGTGTCAGCGCTAGCCCGTTCGTTCCTATGGAATGACCAGTTGCTCAGCGATTGACGGCCATCACGCGACAATCGCCCGCTCACTGATATAGTTACCTACATTGTCCGTATACCTTCGAAGGATCGCCCCATGAAACTGTTTCGCTCTTGCGCTGCTGTTGTGGCGCTGACTGCTGCCTCGCTGGCGCTGACTGCCAACGCGCAAGAAGTGCAGCAGAACGTCAGTGGAGACCCGCTTTACACCGTTCAGGCCCCGGATGGTTTCGCCATGATCGGTGACCTGCTGATCGCACGTCCGCTGCTGATCGGCGCTACGGCCATCGGCGCAGTCGCTTTTGTCGTCGCTCTACCGTTCACCGCGATGGGCGGCGGCATCGGCGCCACCGGTCGTGCGCTGGTGGTCGAACCTGGCAAGGCGGCTTTCGTGCGTTGCCTGGGCTGCACCGGGGATGGTTACAACCAGCGCCAGTAATTTTATGCGCGCGAACCAGAAGCCCCCTGACTCTCATCGAGTCAGGGGGCTTTTTGTTGAGTTTCGATCTGCCGGCTGAGCGTTACCGTGCCTTTTGCACGTCGCTGCTGCCGACGCCACGGGGGTCGCTGGCCGCTTCCACCTTGCCGCTGGTCTTGTTCCAGCGCAGCACCTGCTGATTGCCGTATGTCCGCTCCAGCGCCTTCAGGCTGTAGCCACGGGCCTGCAGATCGGCGATCTGCTCGGCGCTGAAGGTCTGCGGTTCGTGTTCGATGACGTCCGGCAGGTACTGGTGGTGATAGCGCGGTACCGCTGGCCAGCGCTCGATCGGTTGGCCGTCGAGGTACTCGAGGATCGACAGCAGCACCATGCTCGGAATACGGCTGCCGCCTGGCGTGCCGAAACTGGTGAATTCGCCGGGACTTTCCACGAAGGTCGGGCTCATGCTCGACAGTGGTCGCTTGCCGGCGGCGATGGCGTTGGCGTGGCTGCCGGTCAGGCCGTAGGCGTTGGCACCTGCCAGATCGGCGGCGAAATCGTCCATTTCATCGTTGAGCAGCACGCCGGTGCCGGGCACGGTGAAGGCGGCGCCAAACGGCAGATTGATCGACAGGGTGGCGCTTACCGCGTTACCGCTGGCGTCCAGTACGGTGAAGTGAGTGGTGTGGTCGCCTTCCTTCCAGGTACCGGCGGGCGGCAGTTCGCTGCTCGGCGTGGCCCGCTGCGGGTCGATGCCGTCACTCAGGCGCTGCAGATAGTCCGGGTTGAGCAGGCTGGCCGTTGGGCTGTCGACGAAATCCGGGTCGCCCAGCAGGCCGCGGTCGCGGTAGACGCGGCGCAGGGTTTCTACCACCAGATGGCTGCGCTGCACCGGTTCTGCCTCCCGCCAGGGCAGGCGCTGCAGAATCAGCAGGCTCTGGGCCAAAGCCAGGCCGCCGGCCGAGGGGGGCGGTGCGCTGATCAGCTCGCGGCCTTCGGCCAGCGGTACACGAATGGGTTGGCGCTGCACGGTTCGGTAGTCGGCCAGGTCCTGCAGCGTCCAGATCCCACCCGCAGCACGCACGCCGGCCACCAGCCGTTCGGCCAGTGGCCCGGCATAGAAGCCATTGCGGCCTTCGCGCGCAATGGTCAGCAGGGTGTCGGCCAGCTCCGGCTGGCGCAGCAGCGTGCCCTCTGCGGGCACCGCGCCGTCGCTCAGGAACAGCCGTGCGGTTTCTGCATCGTCACGCATGGCCGCCAGGCGCATTTCGGCACGCTCGCGGTATACGCGGTCGACCGGAAAGCCTTCGCGGGCCAGGCGGATCGCCGGGGCCAGGCTGTCGCGCAACGGCAGGCGACCGTGTTGCTCAGCCAGTTCCACCAGCGCCGCAGGCAGGCCCGGGATGGCTGCTGCCAGGGCGCCATCGCGGGACAGCGCCGTCTGCACCTGCCCATCGCGTCGATAGAGGTCGGCATGGGCAGCGCCAGGCGCGCGTTCGCGGGCGTCGAGAAAATCGTAACTGGAGTCGGCCTTGCGCAGCAGGAAGAAACCACCGCCGCCGAGGCCCGAACCATAGGGTTCGACCACTGCGAGAGCCGCACTGATGGCGACTGCAGCGTCGAAGGCATTGCCGCCCAGTGCCAGGGTTTCTCGGCCAGCTACCGTGGCTGCCGGGTGCGCGGTGGTGATGGCGCTGCGCCCAGGCTGCTCGCTGGCCTGCAGGCCGAGGCTGCACAGCAGGAACAGCGTACTGAACAGCGCCGAGATGGCGTTCCGGCCGCGGGTGGAGCGGCCCACACTCACGCCTTGCCGGTAAGGATCTGGTACTTCTCCATCAACTGCTCCTTGCTCTCGACGTTGTTTTCGTCGAGGGGAATGCAGTCCACGGGGCAGACCTGCTGGCACTGGGGCTCGTCGTAATGGCCCACGCATTCGGTACACAGGTTGGGGTCGATCACGTAGATCTCCTCACCCTGGGAGATCGCCGCGTTCGGGCACTCAGGTTCGCAGACGTCGCAGTTGATGCAATCGTCGGTGATGATCAGGGACATGAAAGGCAAGCTCCTGCCGGGCCACTGGCCGCGACACATTCAAACAGGAATGCAGGATTGTGCCGGATTGTCGTCGCCAGCGCACGCTCGGGCGCCGTACGGAATGACGCCCCTGCGCAGCGTGTGGGATTGTCCGCGCGCTGCTTCAGGGATCACTGCGCCTTGAAGCGTTCGCTCAGGGCCTGTGCCACGGCGGGGTGGACGAACTTGGTGATGTCGCCGCCGAGGTTGGCGATTTCCCGCACCAGGGTGGAGGAAATGAACGAATACTTCTCCGATGGGGTGAGGAACAGGCTTTCCAGGTCGGGCGCCAGTTGGCGGTTCATGTTCGCCAGCTGGAACTCGTACTCGAAGTCCGATACCGCACGCAGGCCGCGCAGCAGGACGTTGGCCCCCTGTTCCTTGGCGAAGGAGGCGAGCAGCGTGGAGAAGCCGATCACTTCGACGTTGGGCAGGTGCCTGGTGACTTCACGGGCCAGCTCCACGCGTTGCTCGAGGGAGAACAGCGGGTTCTTCTTCGGGCTGGCAGCGACCGCGATGACGACACTGTCGAACAGGCGCGAGGCGCGCTCGACCAGATCGCCGTGCCCCTTGGTAATGGGGTCGAAGGTGCCTGGGTATAACACTCGATTCATCGTGACGTCCTGGCGGGAGCGTTGGGGATTGGGATGGTAGCGCAGCACGCCGGGGCGGGCCAAGTCGACGGTCTGCCGAGCGCTGCGGATGTGGGCGTTAATCGCGCTGCTGAACGGCGCATCAGCGGATGAACAGCTTGTAGACCAGCCTCTGCAGCGCCTTGCCATAGGGCGGGTAGATCAGGCGGGCGGGGTTGAAGCGTTGTTTGGTCAGTACGCCCTTGGCCTTGCTGAAGGTCAGAAAGCCCTCGTGACCGTGGTAGTGGCCCATGCCCGAGGCACCGACGCCGCCGAAGGGCATGTCGTCCTGAGCGACATGCAGCAGGGTGTCGTTCAGGCATACGCCGCCGGAGTGGCTGTGGTGGAGCACGTGTTGCTGCTCGCGGCGGTCGTAGCCGAAGTAGTAGAGCGCCAGCGGCCTTGGGCGCGCGGCGATGTACGCCAGCGCGTCGTCGAGCCTGTCGTAGGGCACGACTGGCAGCAGCGGGCCGAAGATTTCGTCCTGCATCACCTGCATGCTGTCGTCGACATTCAGCAGCAGGCTATGGGGCATGCGCCGGTCCGCGCACTCGGCGGCCAGCGGAATCACCATCGCGCCCTTGTCACGGGCGTCGTCCAGATAACCGAGCAGGCGCTGCCGCTGGCGGGCGTTGATGATGCTGGTGTAGTCCGGGTTGCCCTCGATCTGTGGATAGAAACGCTGCACCGCACGGCGATAGGCGTCGACGAAGCCCTCCATCCGCTGGCGCGGCACCAGCACGTAGTCAGGGGCCACGCAGGTCTGGCCAGCGTTCAGGGTCTTGCCGAAAGCGATGCGTTCGGCAGCGTGCTCCAGCGGGACGTCGCTGGACACGATTGCGGGTGATTTGCCACCCAGCTCCAGGGTAACCGGGGTAAGGTTCTCGGCGGCGGCTCGCATCACGTGGCGGCCGATGCTGGTGGCGCCGGTGAACAGCAGATGGTCGAACGGCAGTTTCGCGAAGGCCATGCCGACATCGGCTTCGCCGAGTACCACGCTGACCAGGTCTTCCGGGAAGATGCTCGCCAGCATGTCCTTGAGGCGCTGCGACGTCTGCGGGGTGGCCTCGCTGAGCTTGAGCATCACCCGGTTGCCGGCGGCCAAGGCGCCGACCAGCGGTGCGATGGCGAGAAATAGCGGGTAGTTCCACGGCACGATGATGCCGACCACCCCCAGCGGCTGATAGATCACCCGCGCCGAGGCCGGCATGAAGGGCAGGCCGACATGCCGACGCGAAGGCTTCATCCAGCGGCGCAGGCGTTTGCGGGTATAGCGGATGCCGTGCACGGTGGGGAGCATTTCGGCGAGCAGGGTTTCATCGGCGCTGCGATTGCCAAAGTCCTCGCTGATGCAGCGAACCAGCTCATCCTGATCGCTGAGCAGGCGAGCCTTGAGGCTGTCGAGCCAGGCGATGCGCTGATCGGCCGAGGGCATCGGGTTGGCCACGAAGGCCTCGCGCTGTGCCTCGAAGCGCTGGTGCAGCGCGTCGATTTGCTGCTCGTTCTGCACGAAACCTGGGTTGTCGGCCATACCTGGCTCCTCTACGAACCGATCGGGATGGCGGGTCGGGGTTGGATACTCCGATCCATCGCCAGCAGCCAAGCGGGGATGCGGCGCTCCAGGTAGTAACCGGGCTGGCGCGCGGTGCCATCGACGAAACCCACGTGACCGCCCCGGGCGTGCAGCTCGAAGGTGATGCAGGGCGCCAGCTCATCGGCCTCTGGCAGGCTGTGGGGGTATACGAACGGGTCGTCGCTGGACTGGATCAGCAGCGTCGGTGTCTGGATGCGCCCCAGGTAATAGCGGCTCGAGGAACGGCGATAGTAGTCGTCGGCGTTTTCGAAACCGTGCAACGGCGCGGTGATGCGGCCGTCGAAATCCCAGAAGGTACGCATGCCGTCCAGCGGGCCGAGCTTTTCCAGGATCGACAGGCGGTCTGCCTGGCCCTGATGGGCGAACAGACGCTGCTTGTCCTTCACGTAGGCGACCATGGCGCGCATGAAGTGGGCCTGATACACCCGCGAGAAACCGACGCCGATGCGATCCGCGCACTGATCGAGGCGAAAGGGCACCGACACCGCGGTGGCAGCCTGCAGGCCGCTTTCGGCGCCACTCTCGCCGAGGTACTTGAGCAACACGTTGCCGCCTAGCGAGTAGCCCACTGCATAGAGCGGCGCCATGGGGCGCTTGGCGCGCAGGTGACGCACGGTTTCGGCAAGGTCTTCGCTGGCCCCGGAGTGATAGCCGCGCGGCAGCAGGTTCGGTTCTCCTGAGCAGCCACGCCAGTTCAGCGCCACGCTGGCCCAGCCCTGGGTTGCCAGCTGGCGCTGGAGGCCGAGTACGTAATGGGAGCTCGATGAGCCGGTCAGGCCATGCAGCACCAGTACCAGAGGTGCATGGGCGTCGTGAGGGCCGTGCCAGTCGAGGTCGAGGAAGTCGCCGTCCTCCAGCCATAGACGCTCGCGTTGGCGTTCGAGGACCGGTGGGCGGCGGCATAGCGAGCCCCACAGCGTTTGCAGATGCGGCCCCGACAGCCACCAGGCGGGGGCGAAGCGCGGTGTGCTGGTCATCGGCAGACGCCTGGTACGCTCATTACCAGCCGAACTCTTCAGCCAGTGACCGTGCGGCAGCGCGCTCACCCAGCAGCGGCTGCAGAGCCGCGACCAGATGCTCGCGGTGCACCGGGTTGACGCTGAAGTCGTCGAGAAAGATGTCGTCGCCAGCGCTGTTCCATACCGCATCGAAGCAGGCCAGGCAGGCAATCATCTGTTCCAGCCCGCTGAACACCGGCGAAGGCTGCCAGCCGCCAGCCCCGTGGCGATCGTGCAATACCTTGCCGCTGCTTATCTCGAAAATGAACGGGTCACCACCCTGATCGGCTACTACCAGCCAGTCATCGTGCCAGTCCGTCAGGCGCTCGCCGCTCACGCCATGCCAGCGGTAGCCCGCCTGCAGCCTCCACAGACGCGCCAGCGAAGGAATGAAGAACGGGTTGCCGCTGGTTTCCAGTGCGCAGTCATGCGGGCCGATCTCGCGGTAGAAGCGCGCGAGATCGGCAGGCAGGGGAATTTCCCCCTGCCACTCGTCAGCGCCTTGCTCACGCAGGTTCAGGCCCTGATCGACAAGGGCCTGGCGCAGTGCTCGAGTGGCCTCATGCATGGCTGCGCTGCCACAGTGCGTAATGCACCTGGCCGGCTTTCTGTTCACGGTGCAGGCGCCAGTTGCCGGGCATGCCCAGGCTCGACGGCGGCTGCTCGCTCTCGGTATAGACCCAGGCATCGTCGGCCAGCCAGCCGCGCCGTTCGAGCAGCTCGCAAGCAGGCAGGAGCAAGTCCTGGCTGAACGGCGGGTCGAGAAACACCAGATCGAAAGGCACTGCCGGCTGGCCTTGCAGGTAGGCGATGGCATCGCTCTGCAGCACCTGGCCGTTATCGCAGCGCAGGGTCGCCAGATGACCGCGCAGGCTGTTCACCGCTGCCGGGTTGAGATCCAGCGCCAGGGCGCTGCCCGCTCCACGTGACAGGGCCTCGAGAAACAGCGCGCCGCTGCCGGCGAACGGATCGAGGACCTTGGCCGCTTCGACGTAGGGGGCCAGCCAGTTGAACAGGGTTTCCCGCACGCGGTTGGGCGTCGGGCGCAAGCCGTGGGCCATGGGAAAGCCGAACTGCCGGCTGCGCCATTGACCAGCGATGATGCGCAACTGCCCGTCGCCACCATGGGCGACGGGTGGCTTGGCGGGAGTGGGTCGTCTGGCCATCAGTGCTCCGGAACGCCGGTCGGCAATTCGACTGGCTTGTCGGTGGGCGGCGGCAGCTCCTTCTGTTCGACCTCTGGTCCTGCCGTGACGATCACCAGCGCTTCGGGGTCGAGGTGCTTGGCCATGGCGGTTTTCACCTGCTCGACGCTGAGCGCCTGCACCTGGGCCATGAAGTCTTCCAGATAGGTCAGCGGCAGATCGTAGAAGCCGATGGCGCCGAGCTGGCCGACGATGGCGGCGTTACTCGCGGTGGACAGTGGGAAGCTGCCGGCCGTCTCGCGCTTGGCCGCGTCCAGCTCCTCCTGGGTCGGACCGTTGGCGATGAACTCACCGAGCAGGTCCTTGACCAGTTGCAGGGTGCCATCGCTGAGCTCGGCACGGGTTTGCAGGTTGATCATGAACGGGCCGCGGGCCTGCATGGCACTGAAGCCGGAGTAGACACCGTAGGTCAGGCCGCGCTTCTCGCGCACTTCGGTCATCAGCCGGGTACCGAAACCACCACCGCCGAACACCTGATTGCCCAGGTACAGCGCGGCGTAATCCGGATCCAGGCGGTCGATACCGAGCTGGGCGATCAGCAAGTGGGTCTGGTTGGACGGAAAGTCGATGTGGGTCAGGCCGGCTTTCGGTTCCTCGGGAGCGATGGTCTTGGCCAGCGCCGGGCCCTTGGGCAACGCTGCGGAGACCTCCGCGGCCATCGCCTCGGCTTCTTCCCGAGACAGATCGCCGACCAGCGCGATCACCGCATTGCCGGCGGCATAGGCCTTGGCGTGGAAGGCCTGCAGCTGTTCGCGGCTGATGCCGGGAACCGAAGCGGGGGTGCCTTCGCTGGGATGACCATACGGGTGGTTGCCGTAGAGGCGCTCGAACAACTCGAGGCTGGCCAGCTTGCCGGGGTTCTGCTTCTGGAACTCGAAGCCCGCGAGTACCTGATTCTTGATGCGCACCAGGGAGTCGGCGGGGAAGGTCGGCTGGCCGATCACCTGCTCGAACAGCTTCAGGGCAGGCTGGCGCTGCTCGGCATCGCTGAGGCTACGCAGGCTGGTCACGGCCATGTCGCGGTAAGCACCATTGCCGAATTCGGCGCCTAGGCTTTCGAAGCCCGCTGCGATGGCGCCGACGTCCTTGCCGGGTACGCCTTCGTTGAGCATGGCGTTGGTCAGCATGGCCAGGCCCTGCACGTCACCATCCTGGCTGCTGCCAGCGGCATAGGTCAGGCGCAGGTCGAACATCGGCAGCTCGCGGGCTTCCACGAACAGCACCTTGGCGCCTTCGGCGGTCTGCCAGCTCTGGATGTCCAGCTTGCGCCGCTCGGGCGCCTTGCCATCCAGCTCGGCCAGGGATTGCAACTGGGTGTCATCGGTCTTCGGCGCGTCGGCGGCGGCCGGTGCGGCGTCGGGAGAGCGCTGCACGGTGAAGGTCAGGGCCACCAGCAGGGCGATCAGGAACAGCCCCAGCAGGGCGTAGCGCGGGCCGTTACGCTTACTCATCGCGCTTCTCCTCGGGCAGTACGTGGGCGACGCTGAGGCGGTCGCGGGTGAAATAGGTCTTGGCGGCATTCTGGATATCGGCCGGGGTCACGGCCTCCAGTTCGGCCAGTTCCTGGTCGATCAGTTGCCAGGACAGACCAACGGTTTCCAGTTGGCCGATCGCGGTGGCCTGGCTGGTGATCGAGTCGCGGTCATAGACCAGTTCGGCGATCAGCTGGGCACGCACACGGGCCAGCTCTTCGGCCGACGGCGGGTTCTTCTGCAGGTCTTGAAGCTCGCGCCAGATGCCTGCTTCGGTCTGCTCCAGAGTCTTGCCGGTTTGCACGTTGGGTGTGGCGGAGACCATGAACAGGCTGTCGCCGCGGGTGTAGCCGTTGTACCAGGCGCCTGCCCCGGAAACCAGTTCCTCGCCGCGCTCCAGGCGGGTTGCCAGGCGCGCGCTGTAGCCGCCGTCGAGCAGGGCGGCGATCAGGCGCAGGGCATGCACGTCGCGTGGCGCCTTGGCGGTGGGCAGACCAGGTACGTTGAAGCCCATCATCAGGCTCGGCAACTGGGTCTTGAGGTGCAGGGTAATGCGTCGCTCGCCCGGCGCCGGCAGTTCCAGCGGAATCTTGGCCGCCGGTACCTCACGCTTGGGAATCGCGCCGAAGTAGCGCTGGGCGAGGGCCTTGACCGCATCCGGGGTCACGTCGCCGACCACCACCAGGGTGGCGTTGTTGGGTACGTACCAGGTCTGGTACCAGTGGCGCAGTTCGTCCACGGTCATGCGATCGAGGTCGGCCATCCAGCCGATGGTCGGGATGCTGTAGCCGCTGGCCGGGTAGGCCATGGCCTTGAAGCGCTCGAAGGCCAGGCCCGAGGGCTTGTCGTCGGTGCGCAGGCGGCGCTCTTCCTTGATCACCTCGATCTCGCGGGAGAACTCGTCGGCCGGCAGGCGCAGGCTGGCCAGGCGGTCCGCTTCCAGTTCGAAGGCGACACCCAGGCGATCGCTGGCGAGCACCTGGTAGTAAGCGGTGTAGTCGTCGCTGGTGAAGGCGTTCTCTTCGGCGCCCAGATCGCGCAGCACCCTTGAGGCTTCGCCCGGGCCGAGCTTGCGGCTGCCCTTGAACATCATGTGTTCCAGGGCGTGGGACAGCCCGGTCTGGCCGGCGGTCTCGTAGCTCGAGCCCACCTTGTACCAAAGCTGAGAAACTACCACCGGGGCGCGGTGATCCTCGCGCACGACGACCTTGAGGCCGTTGTCGAGGGTGAATTCATGGGTCGGTTGCGGCGCCGCGGCCTGGGCTGCCAGGGGCAGGGCGCAGACTAGTAGCAGGCCGGCGAGATGGCGGGCGAGTGAACTGGACAAACCTCTCTCCTCGTTGAACCACGGCAAGCGTGGCGATTGCGGCAAGGGTGGGCCGCGCTGATGCAGTGTGCTCGCGCATCGCCGGACGGCGTGCTTGGCTTAGCCGTGAGCGGCGCGGAGGTGCTAGGATACGCATCCGTTTTACCGGCGACCACGTCTGTGCAGCGATGGTGTGCGAATCCCCCGTGCGCCTGCCGCCAAGCACCGCCCTCAGCCCTACCGTGCGAGGGCCATGGCGTTCGCCCCTCTGAGATAGCCGTCCTCCATGTTTGGTTCAAAAGACGACAACAAGATCCCGGCCCCTGATGCCAGCGCCGAACAGGGCGCAGAGAAAGCTACCGAGAAGCGCGGCCTGTTTGGCTGGTTGCGCAAGAAGCCTGTGGAACCCGCGCCTGCAGCGCCTCAGGCAGAGCCTGAACCACAGCCCGCTTTGGAGGCTCCCGAGCCGGTCGTGGCCGAGGTGCCTGCACCTGTAGAGCCGGTGATCATCGCCGAGCCAGAGCCAGAGCCAGAGCCAGAGCCAGAGCCAGAGCCAGTGGCCAGCGATCCGCTGCCGACCCGCCATGGCCCCGAGGCGCTGGACGAGCCGGTTGCCGAGCAACCGGCCGCCGCGCGTGCGCACCCGGTCGAACTGGCCAGCGGTAGCGACGTGCATCACGCTGTGCCGGCGACCCCGGCCGCCGTGCTGGCAGCGCCTGTCGAAGTGGCCGCGCCGGTCGCCGAGCAGAACAAGCCGTCGGACAACAAGGGCGGCTGGTTTTCCCGTCTGCGCCAGGGCCTGTCGAAGACCAGCGCCAGCCTGGGCGAGGGCATGGCCAGCCTGTTCCTTGGCAAGAAGGCCATCGACGACGATCTGCTCGACGAGATCGAGACCCGTCTGCTCACCGCCGATGTTGGTGTCGAGGCCACCACGGCGATCATCCAGAGCCTGACCCAGAAAGTCGCGCGCAAGCAGTTGACCGACAGCGAGGCACTGTACAAATCCCTGCAGGAGGAGCTCGCCGCGCTGCTGCGCCCGGTCGAGCAACCCCTGCGCATCGATACCGGCAAGCAGCCCTTCGTGATTCTGGTGGTCGGCGTGAACGGCGCCGGCAAGACCACCACCATCGGCAAGCTGGCCAAGAAACTCCAGGGCGAGGGCAAGAAGGTCATGCTCGCCGCCGGCGATACCTTCCGCGCCGCTGCCGTCGAGCAGTTGCAGGTGTGGGGTGAGCGCAACAAGATCGCGGTGATCGCCCAGCACACCGGTGCCGATTCCGCTTCGGTGATCTTCGACGCGGTGCAGGCTGCCAAGGCCCGTGGCATGGACGTGCTGATCGCTGATACCGCCGGTCGTCTGCACACCAAGGACAATCTGATGGAAGAGCTGAAGAAGGTGCGCCGGGTGATCGGCAAGCTCGACGACACCGCGCCTCACGAAGTGCTGCTGGTACTGGATGCCGGTACCGGTCAGAACGCGATCAGCCAGGCCAAACAATTCAACCAGACGGTGAACTTGACCGGCCTGGCCCTGACCAAGCTGGATGGTACGGCCAAGGGCGGTGTGATTTTCGCCCTGGCCAAGCAGTTCGGCCTGCCGATTCGCTATATCGGCGTTGGTGAGGGCATCGACGATCTGCGCACCTTCGAGGCCGAACCCTTCGTTCAGGCGCTTTTCCAGCAACGGGAGCAGTGATGATCCGATTCGAGCAGGTCGGCAAGCGTTACCCCAACGGTCATGTCGGGTTGCATGAGTTGAGTTTCCGCGTCCGTCGCGGCGAGTTTCTGTTCGTCACCGGCCACTCCGGCGCCGGCAAGAGCACACTGTTGCGTTTGCTGCTGGCCATGGAGCGACCGACGTCGGGCAAGCTGTTGCTCGCCGGCCAGGACCTTTCGCAGATCACCAACGCGCAGATCCCCTTTCTGCGTCGGCAGATCGGCGTCGTGTTCCAGAACCATCAGTTGCTGTTCGACCGCAGCGTGTTCGACAACGTGGCCCTGCCGTTGCAGATTCTCGGCCTTTCCAAGAGCGATATCGGCCGCCGTGTCGGCGCTGCACTGGAACGGGTTTCCCTCAGCGACAAGGCCGAGCTGTACCCGGGCGACCTGTCCACCGGCCAGCAGCAGCGCGTCGGCATCGCCCGCGCCATCGTTCATCGTCCGGCCCTGCTGCTGGCCGACGAACCCACCGGTAACCTCGACCCGCGTCTGGCGGCGGAAATCATGGGCGTATTCGAAGACATCAACCGCCTTGGCACCAGCGTGCTGATCGCCAGCCACGACCTGGCCCTGATCGCTCGCATGCGCCATCGCATGCTCACCCTGCAGCGTGGCCGCCTGATCGGTGACGGGGAGGCCGCGGAATGAGTGCCTCTCGCGTACCACCACCCCAGCCAGCCCAGCGTGTCGGCGCGGCACCGAAGAACGCCGAGCCTCAAGGCCCGAACGATGAACCGGATTTCCGCACCCTGGCGCGCGCCTGGGCGGAAAACCACCGTGCCAGCCTGGTCGACAGCCTGCGCCGTCTCGGTAAGCACCCGATCGGCAGCTTCTTCACCTGCCTGGTGATGGCCGTGGCGCTGAGCCTGCCCATGGGCCTGTCGCTGCTGCTTGGCAATGTCGAGCGTCTTGGCGGCACTTGGGAGCGTGCCGCGCAGATTTCGGTGTTCCTCACCATCGACGCCAGCGATAGTCAGGGCCAGGCCCTGCGCGAAGAAATTGCCGGCATGGACGACGTCGCCGAAGCCGAATGGATCAGCCGCGACAAGGCCCTGGAAGAGTTCCAGCAGCAGTCCGGGCTGGGCGAAGCTCTCAAGGAACTGCCTAACAACCCGTTGCCCGGCGCTGTGCTGGTAACGCCCAAGGAAGTCGACAAAGCCACGCTCGAGGCGTTGCGTTTGCGGTTGGCAGAGCTGCCCAACGTGCAGCAGGCACAGCTGGACTTGGTGTGGGTCGAGCGTTTGAGCGCGATCCTCAAGTTGGGCGACCGTTTCGTTTTTGGTCTCACGGTTTTGCTGATCATGGCGCTGCTGCTGGTGATCGGTAACACCATTCGCCTGCATATCGAGAACCGTCGTACCGAGATCGAAGTGATCAAACTGGTCGGTGGTACCGACAGCTACGTGCGTCGGCCCTTTCTTTATATGGGCGCGCTCTACGGCCTGGGCGCCGGTGTGCTGTCCTGGCTGGTGCTGGCCTTCGGGTTGAACTGGTTGAACGATGCCGTGGTACGCCTGTCCGGTTTGTACGGCAGCGACTTCGCACTGGCCGGCGTACCACCGGCAGACGGCTTTTCCCTATTGCTGGGAGCGGTGCTGTTGGGGTATATCGGTGCGTGGCTGGCGGTGGCGCGACACTTGAGGGAGCTTGCGCCCCGCTGAGGCGCTAGCTTGACGCCTCGCCAAGTTATTGATTTGGTTGATATTGACTATTGACCGGGGAACCAGGATGGTGGCTTCCGGTCATATTGCGCAGTGCTACACTGCGTACGTTACGTGAATCGGAGGATTCAAATGTCCACTTCCTTGCAACCTGTTCATGCTCTGGTTCCAGGCGCAAACCTGGAAGCATACGTGCATGCGGTCAACAGCATTCCGCTGCTGACGCCCGAGCAGGAGCGCGAACTGGCCGGCAATCTCTTCTACAGCCAGGATCTCGAGGCCGCCCGCCAGATGGTGCTGGCCCACCTGCGTTTCGTCGTGCACATCGCGCGCAGTTATTCCGGCTATGGCCTGGCTCAGGCTGACCTGATCCAGGAAGGCAACGTCGGCCTGATGAAGGCGGTCAAGCGCTTCAACCCGGAAATGGGCGTGCGCCTGGTGTCCTTTGCCGTGCACTGGATTCGTGCCGAAATCCACGAGTTCATCCTGCGCAACTGGCGCATCGTCAAGGTCGCGACCACCAAGGCTCAGCGCAAGCTGTTCTTCAACCTGCGCAGCCAGAAAAAGCGTCTGGCCTGGTTGAACAACGACGAAGTCAATGCCGTGGCCGAGAGCCTGGGCGTCGAGGCCCGTGAGGTCCGCGAGATGGAAAGCCGTCTGACCGGTCATGACATGGCGTTCGATCCGGCTGCCGATGCCGACGACGACAGTGCCTTCCAGTCGCCCGCTCAGTATCTGGAAGACCATCGCTACGACCCGGCCAAGCAGATGGAAGACGAGGACTGGAGCGATACCTCCAGTGCCAACTTGCACGAGGCCCTGGAAGCGCTCGACGAGCGCAGCCGCGATATCCTCCAGCAGCGCTGGCTGGCTGAGGAAAAGGCCACGCTGCACGAACTGGCGGCCAAGTACAACGTCTCGGCGGAGCGTATCCGCCAGTTGGAGAAGAACGCGATGAACAAGCTCAAGGGCTCCATCGCCGCCTGATTCCGGCCTGCTGAACCCAAAACGCCCCGACATCGCTCGGGGCGTTTTCGTTTGTAGGCCGTTTGCGGATTGGCGCAAAGTGGCGACAGCCCCACGCTCTCCGTTCGATCGGGTAGGGTGGGCTTCAGCCCACCATCACAACGCCCACAGGCCGAGGCGCTGAACCGCATGCGCTACCGTCGGGTTGAATGGCTTTGGTGGGCTGAAGCTCCACCCTAGGGTTCATGCTCCTGGGGGCTTCGGCGCACCCATTGCCCGCATCACGCTCATTAGGTATCCCGGTCCAGCCTACTTCTGCCACCAGCTTGGCCGTGGTGCCTGTAGCTGGTTCAGGTAGTGGCTGCCGCCGAGTTGGCGCATCTGCCGGCGAATCCAGTTGGCGCGCTGGTTGACGTAGCCGCTGGGGCGGCCTGCATCCAGCTGCCGCGGGTTGGGCAGTACGGCAGCCAGCAGGCTGGCCTGACGCGCCGAGAGGTACGACGCGCCGGTATTGAAGTGATGCTGCGCCGCCGCTTCCGCGCCGAATACGCCATCGGCCCATTCGGCGCTGTTGAGGTAGACCTCGAGAATGCGCTGCTTGGGCCACAGCAGCTCGATCAGCCCGGTGAACCACACCTCGAAACCCTTGCGCAGCCAGCTGCGGCCGGACCAGAGAAAGAGATTCTTCGCCACCTGCTGGCTCAGCGTGCTGGCACCGCGCACCGAACCACCCTGCTGGTTGTGCGATACCGCGGCCTTGATCGCGTCGACATCGAAGCCCCAGTGCTGGGCGAACTTCTGGTCTTCACTGGCGATGACGGCGATCTTCAGGTCGTCGGGCAACTGCTCCCAGGAGCGCCAGCTGCGCTGCAGGTCAATGGGCTGGCCGTCGATCCAGGATTCGATCTTGCGCTCGACCATCAGCGCCGTGCCCGGTGGCGGAATCCAGCGAAAGGCGAGCACCAGCAGGACCGAGCCGGCGATAGACCAGAACAGCAGCTTCAGCAGAACGCGGCGAATGGATCGGAGCATGCGCGGGGAGCCAGGCTTGATTGGCCGACCATTATACGGCTCCCTGCGCCGTTGCGGGCAACGCTGCGGGCGCTGCGGCAATCGGGAGCGCGCGTGGGGGCGGTCGAGGGCGTAAACTGCCTCATCCCTTGATGATCGGTGAGGACGTTATGGTTCGTCTGTGGTTGCTGCTGTCGGCCTTTGCCGGCTTTTCCGGGGTCGCTCTGGGGGCGTTCGCTGCCCATGGCCTGAAGAGCAGGCTGAGCCCCGAGTACCTGGCCGTGTTTCAGACCGGCACCCATTATCAGCTGATCCATGCCCTGGCATTGCTCGGTGTGGCGGTTCTCGCCCTGCTGGTGCCAGGCCGTCTGGTGAATCTGGCGGGTAGCTTCTTCGCCCTGGGCATCGTGCTGTTTTCCGGCAGTCTTTATCTGTTGACCCTCAGTGGTGTCAGCAAGCTGGGTATCGTCACCCCGTTCGGCGGCCTGGCTTTTCTGGCTGGCTGGGCCTGCCTGGGGCTGCTCGCCTGGCGCATGGCCTGAGACGAATGGCCGGCCAGCGCCTTGGTCATCGCCGGTGATCGGGCTAGAATGCCGGCCCTTTCTCCTGTTGTGACGTGTCGCCATGCATATCCAGTTGAACGGTGAAGCCCTCGAGCTGCCCGACGGTGCCAGTGTCGCCGACCTGATCGAGCACCTGCAGTTGGCAGGCCGCCGCGTTGCAGTCGAGCGCAACCTCGATATCGTTCCGCGCAGCCAGTACGCCAGCACCGCGCTGGCCGAGGGCGACAGCCTCGAAGTGGTACATGCCATCGGCGGCGGCTGAGCCCTGCGCCACGCCCTTCCAACTCTCCCGTGCAGAGGAATCCCCATGAGCCACGTTGTCAGCGACAAGCCCTTCACCCTGGCTGGCCGTACCTATCAGTCGCGCCTGCTGGTCGGTACCGGCAAATACAAGGATCTCGACGAGACCCGTGCCGCCATCGAGGCCTCGGGCGCGGAGATCGTTACCGTGGCGGTGCGTCGTACCAACATCGGCCAGAACCCGGGTGAGCCCAACCTGCTCGAGGTGATTTCGCCGGATCGCTACACCATCCTGCCGAACACCGCCGGTTGCTACGACGCGGTCGAAGCCGTGCGTACCTGTCGCCTGGCCCGTGAACTGCTCGATGGTCACAAACTGGTCAAGCTGGAAGTGCTGGCTGATCAGAAGACCCTGTTCCCCAACGTGATCGAAACCCTCAAGGCCGCCGACGTGCTGGTCAAGGAAGGGTTCGACGTGATGGTGTACACCAGTGACGACCCGATCATCGCCCGACAGCTGGCGGAAATGGGCTGCATCGCGGTGATGCCGCTGGCCGGTCTGATCGGCACCGGGCTGGGTATTTGCAACCCTTACAACCTGCGCATCATCCTTGAGGAGGCGACCGTTCCGGTACTGGTGGACGCCGGCGTTGGCACGGCCTCCGACGCCACCATCGCCATGGAGCTGGGCTGCGAGGCGGTGCTGATGAACAGCGCCATCGCCCATGCCCAGCAGCCGGTGCTCATGGCCCAGGCCATGAAATACGCCATCGAGGCCGGCCGCCTGGCCTACCTGGCCGGGCGCATGCCGAAGAAACTTTATGCCAGTGCGTCGTCGCCCCTGGAGGGCATGATCCGCTGAGCGCAGCCTGCCGTACAGGTATCGAACGGGGACCGGCAGTCCCCGTTCGCGGTTTTCTCTTTCCCTATTCCGTGTCCCGAGTACTCCATGAGCGATATCGAACAAACCCCAGCCGAAGAAACCCCACGGCACATGCGCGCCATCAAGAGCTTCGTGATGCGGGCCGGGCGCATGACCGAAGGCCAGCAGCGCGGCTTCGATCAGGGCCTGCCGAAGTTCGGCCTGGCGTTGAGCGATGGCCTGCAGGATTTCGACGCGGTATTCGGGCGCAAGGCGCCGCGCACCTTCGAAATCGGTTTCGGTATGGGCCACTCCACTCTGGAAATGGCCGCCGCCGCGCCTGAGCAAGACTTCATCGGCGTGGAAGTGCACCGGCCGGGTGTTGGTGCGCTGCTCAACGGGGTGATGACCCAGAACCTCAGCAACCTGCGGGTGTACAGCTGCGATGCGCTGGAAGTGTTGCGTCAGTGCGTGGCCGACGCCAGCCTCGACCGCGTGTTGTTGTTCTTCCCGGACCCCTGGCACAAGGCGCGTCACAACAAGCGCCGTATCGTTCAACCGGCGTTCGCCGAACTGGTACGTCAGAAGCTCAAGGTCGGCGGTGTGCTGCACATGGCCACTGACTGGGAACCCTATGCCGAATACATGCTGGAAGTGATGAGCGTCGCACCTGGCTATCGCAACCAGGCAGCCGATGGCCGCTGCGTGGAGCGCCCGGCCGAGCGCCCGGTGACCAAGTTCGAGCGCCGTGGTGAGCGCCTGGGGCACGGCGTGTGGGACCTGAAGTTCGAGCGCATCGACTGATCGGGCCGATCAGTCGGATCGCCTGGTCCTTGCCGTCGATACCGTTGGCGGAGGCCGCGCGGAGCTGAAGGTTCAGCTCGGTCGCTGCCCCAGCAGTGTCCCCGTCAGGCCGAAACGCCGCGCAACTGCTGCAACAGGCGTGCGCCGAACACATTGATCAGCAACCCCAGCATGACCACGGCCGCTCCAATCCATTGTGCCGTGCTCAGGCCTTCGCCCAGCAGCAGCCAGGCCGAGCTGAGGCCGACCACCGGCACCAGCAGCGAGAAGGGCGCCACCTGGCTGGCCGGGTAGCGTGACAGCAGGCGGCTCCACAGGCCGTAGCCCAGCAGGGTGGCGATGAACGCCAGGTAGGCGATGGCCAGCAGCGAGTTGAGGGAAATCGTGCGCAGCGCCGTTTCGATCTGCGCCGGGCCCTCGAGCATCAGCGACAGCGCCAGGAATGGCAGCGGTGGAATCAGGCTGCCCCATACCACCAGGCTGACCAGATTCACCTTGCCGATGCGCTTGGTGACAATATTGCCCAGCCCCCACATCGCCGCCGCGCACAGGGTCAGCACGAAGCCGGCAAGGGTGAAGCTGCGCCCGCTTTCACTGCCGATCAGCAACAGCCCTGCGGCCGCCACGACCAGTCCGATCAGGCTGCTGCGACGCACCGTTTCGCCGATGAACAGCGCAGCGAAACCCAGGGTGAAGAAGGCCTGTGCCTGCAGTACGAGCGATGCCAGGCCGGCGGGCATGCCGACGTACATCGCCGAGAACAGAAAGGCGAACTGCCCCAGGGAGATGGTCAGGCCATACGCGAGCAGCCAGCGCAGCGGCATGTCCGGGCGGCGGATGAAGAGAATCGCCGGAAACGCCGCCAGCGCGAAACGCAGGGCGCCGAGCAGCATTGGCGGTACGCCTTCGAGGCCGACCTTGATGATCACGAAGTTGACGCCCCAGGCGACGATCACCACGGCAGCCAGCAGTATGTCCTTGGGTGTCATCGGCGCGGCCTCGTGTGGTGGTATGCGGACGCGCAGGCTAGCGCGGATGGTTCACGCTGGCACGTCACAGTTGGCGGCGTTTTTCCCAATACAGAACAGCGCAAATGAAAACGCCCCGAACAGGTCGGGGCGTTTTCGTGTCAGCGGCATCGATCAGACGGTCAGCGTCCAGTCGTAGTCGACGATCAGCGGCGCATGTTGGGAGAAGCGCGGCTGACGTGGCAGGCGAGCGGTGCGAACACTGCGACGCATGCCCGGGGTGAGCAACTGGTAGTCGAAGCGATAGCCCAGGTTGAGCATCTCCGCCTGTTCGTTGTCCGGCCACCAGCTGAACTGGTCAGCCTCGCGGTTGACCTCGCGCACGGCATCGACATAACCCATGGTGCCGGTGATCTCGTCCATCCAGGCGCGCTCGGGCGCCATGAAACCGGGTGATTGCTGGCAGTCGCGCCAGTTCTTCACGTCCAGCTTCTGATGGGCGACATACAGCGAGCCGCAATAGATGTAGTCACGGCGCTTGCGGCGCTGCTTGTCCAGGTACTTGGAGAAATCGTCCATGAACTTGAATTTCTGATTCAGGTTCTCGTCACCGCCCATGCCCGAAGGCAGCAGCAGCGTGGCGATACTCACTTTGTCGAAATCTGCCTGCAGGTAGCGCCCGTAGCGATCGGCCGTTTCAAAGCCGAGTCCGCTGATTACCGCCTTGGGTTGCAACCGCGAGTAGAGTGCCACGCCACCTTGGCTTGGCACTTCTGCATCGCAGGCATAGAGGAAATAGCCATCCAGTTGGAGGGCTTGGTCGTCCAGCTCAAAGGCGGAGGCACGGGTATCCTGCAGGCAGATCACGTCGGCATTCTGTGCTTGCAGCCAACTGAGCAAACCGCGCTCGACTGCAGCATGAATACCATTCACGTTCACACTGATGATCCGCATAAATGGCCCCCAAAAACACGTGCGTGTATGATACCTGAGCTAGACGCCATTTAGTAATTCCAAGCCACATCCAGTGCCGCCTCAGGGTCATTCATGCAAACGTATCAGCGCGATTTCATTCGTTTCGCCATCGAGCGAGGCGTTCTTCGCTTCGGCCAGTTCACCCTCAAGTCGGGACGCGTCAGCCCTTACTTCTTCAATGCCGGGCTGTTCGCCAGTGGCCTCGCGCTGGCCCGCCTCGGGCGCTTCTACGCGGCCGCGGTGGTCGACAGCGGCATCCCCTTCGACGTGCTCTTCGGCCCGGCCTACAAGGGCATTCCGCTGGCCGCCAGCACAGGCGTGGCGCTCGCCGAGCACCATGACCTCGACCTGCCCTGGTGCTTCAACCGCAAGGAAGCCAAGGATCATGGCGAAGGCGGCACGTTGGTCGGCGCGCCATTGGAAGGCCGCGTGCTGATCATCGATGACGTGATCACCGCTGGTACCGCGATCCGTGAGGTGATGCAGATCATCCAGGCGCAGAACGCCCAGGCGGCCGGTGTACTGATCGCGCTGGACCGTCAGGAGCGCGGTCGTGGCGAGCTGTCGGCGATTCAGGAAGTGGAGCGCGACTTCAATATTCCGGTGGTGAGCATCGTTTCTCTGCAGCAAGTGCTGGAATATCTGGCCGATGATGCTGAACTGAAGCAATACTTGCCTGCTGTGGAGGCCTATCGGGCCGAGTACGGCATCTGAGTCTGACGAGCCGAGAGAGCGCGCTCCATGTTCAAATCGCCCATCATGCGTCGCACCCTCTGGCTTGGTCTGCTGCTGCCGCTATGGGCGAGCGCCAGCGAGATGTATCGCTACACCAATGCCCAGGGCATCACGGTGATCGACCGCCAGGGTGTGCCCAGCGAGTTCATCGGCAAGGGCTATGACGTGCTCAACGAGCAGGGGCGTGTCGTGCGTGTGGTGCCGCCAGCGCCGACGGCCGATGAAATGAAGAAGCTGTTGGCTGACCGCGAGCGGGCCAAGTCCGATACCCAGTTGCTGCGTCTATATAGCAGCCCCGAAGACGTCGACCGTGCCCGCGCCCGCAAGTTGGCCGAATTGGATGGGCTGATCGGTGTGGCCAATGGCAACCTGCAATCGGTTCGCTTGCAGCAGGCCAACCTGCAGAAGCAGGCGGCGGATCAGGAGCGGGCAGGGCGTCAGGTGCCGGAGCAACTGCTTGCCCAGATCAACGGTCAGCGTGATGAGCAGGTTCGTCTGAAGAAGGACATCGAGCGTCACCAGGCGGCGCGCAAGCAGGCGGAAAGCAGCTTCGCAGCGGATCGCGCGCGGGTCAGCGAGCTGATCGGGCAGGGCCGCTAAGGACTGAAGAAGCGGTCATGCAGTGGGCTTACACGCGGTCGGTTGCACTCAGCGGCGCGGTGGCACCGAGCGGGTGCGGCCACTGCCGTCGATGGCGACGAACACGAATACCGCTTCGGTGACCTTGCGCCATTCGCTGGAAAGCGGGTCATCGCTCCACACTTCCACCAGCATCTGGATCGAGCTGCGGCCGATCTCCAGTGCCTGGGTATAGAAGGACAACTGCGCACCCACCGCCACCGGAACCAGAAAGGCCATGCGATCGATGGCCACGGTTGCCACGCGGCCGGCAGCGACCTTGCTCGCCATGGCCGTGCCGGCCAGGTCCATCTGCGAAACCAGCCAGCCACCATAAATGTCACCGAAACCATTGGTCTCGCGTGGCAGAGCGGTGATCTGCAGTGCCAGATCGCCCTGAGGTATCGGGTCTTCCTGTTCGAAGTCTTTCATCTGTTCACGGCTCGCGGCGCTGTGGTGGGCCCGTTGATGGGGCCGGGAAAGTATACCGACTGGGTGGTCGCCCCGCGACCTTAGCGCGTTGCGCCCGCCCATGCACCCGTATTCGCATCGCCGACGTCCCTCCTGCGCCGTCATCCAACTGTCATATTGGTTACATAGAGTGGTCACATGGGCTGACGATACTGAGCCCCGTTCCAACCAACACGACCCCAATCGTGAGAAGGCGGTAAATCGGGCGCTACGACCACGGCACGCCGGCCTTCCAATGATTACCACTCTGCTAGGAGCAAGGCATGAAACTGAAGCGTTTGATGGCGGCCATGACATTTGTTGCAGCTGGCGTCGCCACTGCCCATGCGGTTGCCGCTGTCGATCCGGCTCTGCCGACCTATGAGAAGACTTCGGGCGTATCGGGCAACCTGTCCAGCGTTGGCTCCGATTCCCTGGCCAACCTGATGACCCTGTGGGCTGAGAACTACAAGCAGTCCTACCCGAACGTGAACATCCAGATCCAGGCCGCCGGTTCCTCCACCGCGCCACCTGCGCTGACCGAAGGCACTGCCAACCTCGGCCCGATGTCGCGCGCCATGAAGGACAGCGAAATCCAGGCTTTCGAACAGAAGTACGGCTACAAGCCGACTGCCGTTCCAGTCGCCATCGATGCCCTGGCCGTGTTCGTCCACAAGGACAACCCGATCAAGCAACTGACCATGCAACAGGTCGATGCGATCTTCTCCAGCACCCGTCTGTGCGGCGAGCCCAAGGAACTGAAAACCTGGGGCGAGCTGGGTCTGAGCGGTGAGTGGGCTACCAAGCCGATCCAGCTGTTCGGTCGTAACTCGGTATCCGGCACCTACGGCTACTTCAAGGAAGAAGCCCTGTGCAAAGGCGACTTCAAGTCCAACGTCAACGAGCAGCCAGGTTCGGCTTCCGTGGTGCAGTCTATCTCCAGCACCGTCAACGCCATCGGTTACTCGGGCATTGGCTACCGTACCGCCAGCGTCCGTGCCGTTCCCCTGGTGAACAAGAAGGGAGAAGTCGAGGAAGCCAACGAGAACAACGCGCTGTCGGGCAAGTACCCGCTGGCTCGCTTCTTCTACATCTACGTGAACAAGGCGCCTAACAAGCCGCTGAGCCCGCTGGATGCAGAGTTCCTCAAGCTGATCCTGTCCAAGCAGGGCCAGGACGTCGTGGTCAAGGATGGCTACATCCCGCTGCCGCTCAAGGTCATCGAGAAGACCCGCAAGGAGCTGGGGCTGTAAGCCTCTAGCAACCTGCAATTCGCGAAGCCCGCCTCTCTCCGAGAGGCGGGCTTCGCCACGTCACCGTGCTGTAACTTTTCTGTCACACGAACGCGCTAGATTGGCCGGGCTCGTGAAACGGACTGAAAATACGGCGCGCTCATGGCCGCGCAGAGACGCTCTCCACTATGAATGACTTGGCAAGTGAACCCATGACCGCCTCTCCAAATTCCCTCGGGCTGGACTTCAATACTCCGGCTCTGCAACGCAAGCGCCGCATACGCGCCTTCAAGGACCGCCTGGCCCGCTGGTGCGTGTCGATCGGTGGCCTGGCGGTGCTTGGCGCCATCACCCTGATCTTCTTCTACCTCGCCTATGTCGTGCTGCCGATGTTCCAGGGCGCCGACATCGAGAAACGTGACGCCATACAGCCAGCCTGGTTGGCCGATGCCGGTGAGCCGCTGCTGATGGCGCTCGAAGAACAGAATCAGGTCGGTATGCGCCTGTCTGGCGACGGCAAGATCCAGTTCTTCGATGCCAAGAGCATGGCCGCACTGACCAGCATCGACCTGCCCCTGCCTGCCGGCAGCCAGGTGGTCTCCGTCGGTGAAGATCAGCCGGGCAGCCACCGTGTTGCCCTTGGCCTGTCCAATGGCCAGGCGCTGGTGTTCGAGCACGCCTACCGCATTTCCTACCCGAACGACGTGAAGACCATCACCCCGTCCATCGTCTACCCGTTCGGCGAGGCGCCGCTGACCATCGACCCCGAAGGTCGCCCGCTTGAGCACATGGGCATCAGCGTGAACAGCGGTACGCTGCTGATCGCCGGTTCGGTGGGGAGCGAGCTGCAGGTGCTGAGCCTGAGCCGCGACGAGAACATGATGACCGGTGAGGTCGAGGTCAGCGAAGAGCGCCTGTCGCTGCCGCAGATCGCCGAGCCGATCAAGGAACTGACCATCGACCCACGTCAGCACTGGCTGTTCGTGATCAACGGTCGCGCCACTGCCGATGTATTCGATCTGCGCAGCAAGGCTCTCAACGGTCGCTACAAACTGTTCAACGATGGCAACCGCGAAATCACCTACGCGACCTCCCTGCTGGGTGGCATCTCGCTGTTGACCGGTGATAGCACTGGCGGCATCCAGCAATGGTTCATGGTGCGTGACGAAGATGGCAATTCTTCGCTCAAGCCGGTTCGTGAGTTCAAGCTCGCCGACAGCCCGGTCACCCAGATCATCTCCGAAGAGCGTCGCAAGGGCTTCATCGCCCTGGACGACAAGGGCAACCTGGGTATTTTCCACAGTACCGCGCACCGCACCCTGCTGGTCGAGCCGGTCGCCGAAGGTCACAACATCGCCGCGCTGTCGCCGCGCGCCAACCGGGCTCTGGTCGAAGCCAATGGCAAGATCGAGCGCATCCTGATCGATAACCCGCACCCGGAGATTTCCTGGAGCTCGCTGTGGGGCAAGGTCTGGTACGAGAACTACGACAAGCCTGCTTACGTCTGGCAGTCCACGTCGGCCAACACCGACGCCGAGCCGAAACTGAGCCTGGCACCCCTGGCGTTCGGTACTCTCAAGGCCGCGTTCTACGCCATGTTGCTGGCCGCTCCGCTGGCCATCGCCGCGGCGATCTACACCGCGTACTTCATGGCGCCGGCCATGCGCGGCAAGGTCAAGCCGGTCATCGAATTGATGGAAGCGCTGCCGACCGTGATCCTCGGCTTCTTCGCCGGTCTGTTCCTCGCTCCTTATGTGGAGGGACACCTGCCCGGCATCTTCAGCCTGCTGATATTCACGCCGATCGGCATCCTGCTGGCGGGCTTCCTGTGGAGCCGCCTGCCTGAGTCCGTGCGCCTGCGCGTGCCGGATGGCTGGGAAGCGGCGCTGCTGATCCCGGTGATTCTGCTGGTCGGCATCGTCTCGCTGAGCATGAGCGGCTACCTGGAGAACTGGCTGTTCGATGGCAACATGCGTGCCTGGCTGAGCGACGACCTGGGCATACCCTTCGATCAGCGCAACGCGCTGGTGGTCGGTCTGGCCATGGGCTTCGCGGTGATCCCGAACATCTACTCGATCGCCGAAGACGCCGTGTTCAGCGTGCCGAAGAGCCTGACGTTCGGTTCCCTGGCCCTGGGTGCCACGCCCTGGCAGACCCTGACCCGCGTGGTGATCCTGACCGCCAGCCCGGGCATCTTCTCGGCGGTGATGATCGGCATGGGCCGTGCCGTCGGTGAGACCATGATCGTGCTGATGGCCACCGGCAACACGCCGATCATGGACATGAACATCTTCGAAGGCCTGCGCACCCTGGCAGCCAACGTGGCGGTGGAAATGCCCGAGTCGGAAGTCGGCGGTACCCATTACCGGGTGCTGTTCCTCTCCGCCCTGGTGCTGCTGTCGTTCACTTTCGTCATGAACACGTTGGCCGAGCTGGTGCGTCAGCGCCTGCGCGTCAAGTACGCTTCGCTCTGAGGACTGCAAGACTATGTCCGTGAAACAGCACAACATGAAATCCTGGTTCAAGAGCGGTTCGCCCTGGATCTGGATGAACGCCGGTGCGGTATCCATCGCCATCATCATGACCCTGGGTCTGCTGGCCGTGATCGCTACCCGTGGCCTGGCCCACTTCTGGCCGTCCGACATCATCGAGGCCACCTACCAGATCCCTGGTCAGGAAGCCAAGATCATGGCGGGCGAGGTGGTGCAGAAGGAAGAGATTCCCCGTGCCCGCCTGGCCTCCGCCGGGTTGCCGGTAAATGTCGACGGCGGCGAGTTCATGACCCGCGAGCTGCTCAAGGTCGGTAACCGTGATCTGTACGGCGCCGACTTCTCCTGGGTGGTCGGCGAATGGCTCGGTGAGCAGCGCAGGCCTGAAACCCTGAGCGCTTTCGAGCGCCGCGAGTGGGGCAACTTCTACGGCTACCTGATCAACGTCAAGGAAGACGGCAAGCTGATTGCCGAAGGCGACGCTGCCTGGGCGGAGCTGCAGAAACGCATCGCCCGCGTCGACGGTCTGCACAGCCAGATCGTGCAACTCGAGAAGCGTGACATCGGCCGTATCAACGCCGGTCTCGAGCGCGTACGTCTGGAGACCCGCAAGCTCGAACTCAGCGGTGAGCTGACCGAGGCCGCTCAGGCTGACCTCGCTGCCGAACGCGCCCGCTGGGATGCCGAATACAAGGTGCTCGAGGCCGAGCTGAATGCGCGCCACCAGCAGTTCAATCGCGACAGCATGACCGTGCGTTCCGCCGATGGCCGCGAGCTGGAAATCAGCCTCGGCAAAGTGGTCCGCGCGTTTCGCCCGAACGCCATGTCGAACCTCGACAAGCTGAGCTTCTACGGCAGCAAGCTGTGGGAGTTCGTCAGCGACGATCCGCGTGAGGCGAATACCGAGGGCGGCATCTTCCCGGCAATCTTCGGCACCATCATGATGACCCTGATCATGGCGGTCATCGTCACCCCGTTCGGTGTGATCGCCGCGATCTATCTGCGTGAATACGCCAAGCAGGGGCCGCTGACCCGGGTCATCCGGATCGCGGTGAACAACCTGGCCGGTGTCCCGGCAATCGTCTACGGCGTGTTCGGTCTGGGCTTCTTCGTCTACGTGCTCGGCGGTTCGATCGACCGGCTGTTCTTCCCCGAGGCCGCTCCGGCACCGACCTTCGGTACGCCTGGCCTGTTGTGGGCCTCGCTGACCCTGGCACTGCTCGCCGTGCCGGTGGTGATCGTCGCCACCGAAGAAGGCCTGGCGCGGATTCCGCGGGCACTGCGCGAAGGTTCTCTGGCGCTGGGTGCCACCAAGGTCGAAACGCTATGGCGCGTGGTGCTGCCAATGGCCAGCCCGGCGATGATGACCGGTCTGATCCTCGCCGTGGCCCGCGCTGCGGGTGAGGTGGCGCCACTGATGCTGGTTGGTGTGGTCAAGCTGGCCCCGAGCCTGCCGGTGGATGGCAACTACCCTTACCTGCACCTCGACCAGAAGATCATGCACCTGGGCTTCCATATCTATGACGTGGGCTTCCAGAGCCCCAACGTCGAAGCGGCGCGACCGCTGGTTTACGCCACCGCACTGCTGCTGGTAATGGTAATCGCGATTCTCAACCTGACGGCCGTCTACCTGCGCAACCGCCTGCGCGAGAAGTACAAGGCCCTGGACCACTAAATCCGAGCCGCAAGCCCCAAGCCGCAAGCTTCAAGCAGAAGCGCGGCGAACGGGCTTGCAGCTTGCAGCTTGCAGCTTGGCGCTGCGAACGGAGTGAGCACTTATGCAACACGAAACCGCTTCCCACGGCATCGACATCTCGGCCCTTGGCCGCGACAAGCAGAGCCTGAACCTGGCCAACGAAACCGTGGCCATCGAAGTACCCGGCCTGAACCTGTTCTACGGCGACAAGCAGGCCCTGTACGACGTCAAGATGAACATCCCCAAGCAACGCGTGACCGCCTTCATCGGCCCGTCCGGTTGCGGCAAGTCGACCCTGTTGCGTACCTTCAACCGGATGAACGATCTGGTCGACGGTTGCCGCGTGGAAGGCGAGATCAACATCGATGGTCGCGACATCTACCGCAAGGGTGAAGACGTCGCCGAACTGCGCCGCCGTGTCGGCATGGTGTTCCAGAAGCCCAACCCGTTCCCCAAGAGCATCTACGAGAACGTGGTCTACGGCCTGCGCATCCAGGGCATCAACCAGAAGCGTGTGCTCGACGAGGCCGTGGAATGGGGCCTGAAGAGCGCGGCGCTGTGGGATGAGGTCAAGGATCGCCTGCATGATTCGGCCCTTGGTCTGTCCGGTGGTCAGCAGCAGCGTCTGGTGATCGCCCGTACCGTGGCAGTGCAGCCGGAAGTCCTGCTGCTCGATGAGCCGTGCTCGGCCCTCGACCCGATCTCCACCCTGAAGGTCGAAGAGCTGATCTACGAACTGAAGTCCAAGTACACCATCGTCATCGTTACACACAACATGCAGCAGGCTGCGCGGGTTTCCGATTACACGGCGTTCATGTACATGGGTAAGCTGATCGAATTCGGCGATACCGATGCACTGTTCACCAACCCGGCCAAAAAGCAGACCGAAGACTACATCACCGGTCGTTACGGCTGACAGTCGCTAGGGCCGCGAGTGTTACGCGGCCATCCTGGGTGATTCGCAGACAATGACTTGTAGCTTGAAGCTCGGAGCTTGAAGCCTTCGCGGAGCGAAACAGATGATCAACAAAGACAGCCTGACCCATCATATTTCCCAGCAGTTCAACGCCGAGCTGGAGGAGGTCCGCAGCCACCTCCTGGCCATGGGCGGTCTGGTCGAGAAGCAGGTCAACGACGCCGTCACTTCTCTGATCGAGGCCGACTCCGGCCTGGCCCAGCAGGTGCGCGAGATCGACGACCAGATCAACCAGATGGAGCGCAACATCGACGAGGAGTGCGTACGCATTCTCGCCCGTCGCCAGCCGGCGGCCTCGGACCTGCGTCTGATCATCAGCATTTCCAAGTCGGTGATCGATCTGGAGCGTATCGGTGACGAGGCGACCAAGATCGCCAAGCGCGCGATCCTGCTGACCGAGGAAGGCGAGTCGCCGCGCGGCTACGTCGAGGTTCGCCACATTGGCGATCAGGTTCGCAAGATGGTGCAGGAAGCACTGGACGCCTTCGCCCGTTTCGACGCTGACCTGGCGCTTTCCGTGGCGCAGTACGACAAGACCGTCGACCGTGAGTACAAGACCGCACTGCGTGAGCTGGTCACCTACATGATGGAAGACCCGCGTTCGATCTCCCGCGTGCTCAACGTGATCTGGGCCCTGCGCTCGCTGGAGCGCATCGGCGATCACGCCCGCAACATCGCCGAGCTGGTCATCTATCTGGTACGCGGCACCGACGTCAAACACATCGGCCTGACTCGCATGCAGGAAGAAGTGCAGGGCGGCGCCAAGGAGTGATCCTGGTTGCTCTGGCACCCTGAGCGCGCGTGAATGCCCGGCACCGGTCGGTTGCCTTCACGCGTTCCCGCAGGGTTACGCTTTAGTATTGGCCTTAGGCCAGTGCGGGCGTCTATGCTAATGGCCATTCGAGGGAGTGGTCGATGAGCAAAGTCAGTGTATTGGTGGTGGACGATGCCACCTTTATCCGCGATCTGGTGAAGAAGGGGCTGCGCGACCATCTTCCCGGTATCCAGATCGAGGAGGCGGTCAACGGGCGCAAGGCCCAGCAGGTGCTCGGCCGCAACCCGATCGACCTGATCCTCTGCGATTGGGAAATGCCCGAGATGTCGGGTCTCGAGCTGCTGCAATGGTGCCGTGAGCAGGAAACGCTCAAGGGCGTGCCGTTCATCATGGTCACCAGCCGTGGCGACAAGGAAAACGTCGTGCAGGCCATTCAGGCTGGCGTTTCCGATTTCATCGGCAAGCCGTTCTCCAACGAGCAACTGATCACCAAGGTCAAGAAAGCCCTGCAGCGCAGCGGCAAGCTGGCCGCACTGATGTCGGCCGCGCCGCCGAAAATGCTCAGCACCGGGGCTTTCGCCAATGATTCGCTGGCCGCGCTGACCGCCGGCAAAGCGGAAACCGTCCGTCCGGCCGCTGCGCCTCAGCCAGCGGCGGCGTTCAGTGCCAGCCCGGCTCCTGCCAAAGCCGCTTCAAGCACGCCCATGGGCCGCAGCCAGGGCCAACTGCGCCTGCCGGGCGGCACCATGGCTTGCGTCGTCAAGGCACTGAGCCTCAAGGAAGCATTGTTGGTGGTCAAACGTGGCGAGCTGATTCCACAAGTGCTGGAAAGCGTGGTGCTCGATCTGGAGCAGGGCGAGTCGTCCGAAGTGGCGCGCCTCAACGGCTATCTGCACAGTGTCGCCGCCTTCGAGCCGAAGCCTGACAGCGAGTGGCTGCAGGTGGTGTTGCGCTTCGTGGACCGTGATCCACAAAAGCTGGATTACCTGTCCCGGCTGATCGCCCGTGGCACCACTCAGAAGCACTTCACCCCAGGCGGCTGAGCCGCACCAGCACCATCCTCGGTAGGCAGGTCAACGCTGAGCAGTCCGTCAGGGCCGCTCGGTTCTCCCCTCAGGCCACGGCGTGAAGGTGCGGCTGCCAGGATTCGGGAATCTGCTCCAGCCTTGGGTAGTTGATCGCCTCCAGCTGCAGATGCGGTAGCAGGAACGGCGTGTGGCGCAGGTGTTCGGGCAGGCTGCGCAGCTCCGGTATCCACAGGCTGACGTATTCCCCCTGAGGATCGTACTGACGAGCCTGCTTGAGGGCATTGAACATGCGCTTGAGCCGCGGATCGCTGCCGACGCCTGCCAGGTACGCCCAGTTGCCCCAGTTGCTGGCCGGGTCATAGTCGATCAGATGCTCCTCGAACCAGGCCGCACCATGACGCCAGTCCTGCTCCAGATCACTGACCAGGTAGCTGGCTACCACCTGGCGCCCCCGATTGGACATGAAACCCGTGGCGATCAGCTCGCGCATGTTGGCGTCGACCAGCGGCATGCCGGTACGCCCTTGAGCCCAGTGCTCGAATCGCTCGTCGATCTGCTGCGGCGCGCGTTCGGTGGCTTTCAAACCGCCTGCTTCGAACAGCGCCTGGCCGTGGCGCTGCAAGGTGCAACGAAAGAACTCGCGCCACAGCAGTTCCAGCCATAGCCAGTAAGTGGATTCGTTGGCGCCATAGAGCGATTCGTGGCGGCGCAGCTCGGCTGCTGTGCGGCGTGGCGACAGGCTGCCGTTGGCCAGCCAGGGCGAGAACTTCGACGAATACTCGCTGCCGATCATGCCATTACGGGTTTCCTTGTAGCGCCTGACCCCCTGGCTGTCCCACAGGTAATCACGCAGTCGGGCCTGGGCCGCTGCCTCGCCACCCGAGAAGGGAAAGGCGCTCGGCGCGATGCTCAGGGCATCGCCAAGGCCGAACTGGGACTGGGTGGGCAGGCCGAACTCCGGGGCATCGGCGCCATCTGGCAACGGCGGCAGTTGATCCGGCGCTGCTTGCGGCTGGAACACGTACTGGCGCGCATCGACCAGTGCGCGGAACTGGCTGTACACCTGAGGCAACTGCGCCAGCGGGCAAGGCAGTTCGGCTTCGCTGAACAGGCTGTTGCTTTGCGCCGTGCGCAGGGGAACGCCACCAAGGCTGTCGCGTACACGAGCGAGCAGAGCGAGTTCCTGAGGGGCGATTTCGTCGAGGGTCAGCACCTGCTGCAGGTCGAACTGCTCGACCACCTGCACGACCACCTCTTCCGGCTTTCCGGTGATGACCAGAAGTTTCGAGCCACGCTGGCGCAAGGCGCTGTCGAGCGCTGTCAGGCTTTCCAGCAGAAAGCGCGCGCGGTGCACGCCAATGCGTCGGCTGCCGAACTCGTCGAGTTGCAGCAACGCCGGATCGAGAACATACAGAGGCACAAGATGATTGGCACCGAGGGCAGCCTGCAGCGCGGGGTGATCGTCGAGGCGTAAGTCCTGTTTGAACCAGAGCAGCGCACGCATGGAATGTTCCCTCATAGTCGTCTGATTATGGATCGTTTAGAGGTACGACAAGTTCAGCGCCGTCCGGCGCCGACCAGTGGCAGGCGTTGCCCGGTAATACGAAGGCGCATTGCTGACAGACGGCAGCTCCTACAGACACTAGACTGTGCGGCTGTTTTCTGGAGCCCGAACATGGACATCTTCAGCATCGCCGTGCTGCTCTTCCTGGTCACCGATCCGTTTGGCAACATTGCCATCTTCATTGCCGCCCTGAAGAACGTCGCCCCCGAGCGGCGCTTGTGGGTGGCCGCGCGCGAGCTGCTGTTCGCCCTGGGATTACTGCTGCTGTTCCTTACCTTTGGTGACAAAGTGCTCAGCTCGCTTGGCCTGTCGCGGGAGGCAACCGCCATCGCGGGGGGTATCATCCTGTTCGTCATCGCCATGCGGCTGATTTTCCCCAGCCCGCACGGCGTGCTCGGGGATGTCCCGGACGGTGAACCGATGCTCGTGCCGCTGGCCACGCCTGCAGTGGCCGGGCCATCTGCACTGGCGGTGCTGATGACCCTGCGTAACACCCACGAAGGCGAGCTCTGGGAGCTCTACCTCGCGCTGATCCTGGCCTGGGCCGCGACAGCGTTCATCCTGTTGCAGGCTTCGTTCCTGCAGCGTTTCCTCGGCCCTCGCGGGCTGACCGCAGTGGAGCGGCTGATGGGCATGCTGTTGATCATGCTCAGCGTCGACATGCTGTTGGACAATCTACAAAGCGTATTGCATATCCAGCCATGAAATTCCTAAGTCTTGTCCTGTTCGCCCTCTTGCTCGCTGGTTGCGCCAGCGGGCCGCGCATCGACCACAGCTACACCTCCAGCGGCCAGAGCAGCCGAGTGCAGTACATCGTGCTGCACTACACCTCGGCCGACCTGCCACGCTCGCTGGAGCTGCTCACCAAGGAAGAGGTCAGCGCTCACTACCTGATCAACGCCGTGCCGCCGACCATCTACCAATTGGTCGATGAGGATCGCCGTGCCTGGCACGCCGGCGTCAGCGAGTGGCAGGGGCGCACCTGGCTCAACGGCACCACCATCGGCATCGAGCTGATCAACCAGGGTTACTTCGATACGCCCAAGGGCCGTTACTGGCAGCCCTATGCCCAGCAGCAGATCGACGCGCTGATCGTGCTGCTCAAGGACATCATGGCGCGTCACCACTTGCCGCCTGGCAGCATCATCGGTCATAGCGATATCGCGCCGCAGCGCAAGGTCGATCCGGGCCCTCTGTTCCCCTGGAAGCAACTGGCCGATGCTGGCCTGATGCCCTGGCCGGACGCCGCCGCAGTCGCCGGTGAGCAGGCCGTTTACACCCTCAGCCTGCCAGACGTCGCGTGGTTCCAGCAGCAGCTGGCCGCGCAGGGCTACGTGGTGCCGGATAGCGGCGTGCTCGACGAAGCGACACGCAACGTGATCCGCGCATTCCAGATGAAGTACCGGCAAAGCCTCTACGACGGTCAGCCCGACGCGGAAACCGCCGCGCTTCTTCTGGTGCTCAACCGCATGGGCAAGGCCTGACACCAGGCCGGCGGGGAGGGCGCCTGAAGCTCTGGCGCCCTGCCTTGATTGCCGCTTAAAGCGGCAGGGAGATATGGAAGCGTGCGCCCTGGCCCGGCTGGGATTCGGCGCCGATGCGCCCGCCGTGCAGCTGGACGATTTCCTTGCACAGCGCCAGGCCGAGCCCGGCTCCGCCCTTCTTGCGACCGATCTGCACGAAGGGTTCGAACAGCCTGGCCTGCTGGCCGTAAGCGATGCCCTCACCTTCATCTTCGACACTGATCAGCAGCCTGTCCTCCTGACGTTGCGCGAGCAACCGAATGGTTCCTGACTCTGGGCTGTGGCGCAGTGCGTTATCGATCAGGTGATCGAGTACCCGGTCGATCTGCGCCTGATCCAGATGAATGCGTGGCAGCCCCTCGGCGCTTTCCAGCGCCAGGCTGACCTGCCGCGCCTGGGCCTTGCCGACATGCCGGGTGGCCGCCTGCCTTAGCAGGTCGGGAATGTCGCAAGGCGCCAGTTCGAGTTTCTGCACGCCGCTCTGGTAGCGGGAGAAATTCAGCAGATCCTCGATCAGGTGCACCAGACGCTCCATTTCCTCGTCGACGATACTCACCAGATCCGCTTCGCGGGACTCCTCGGCGAACTTGCTGCGCTCGCGCAGCAGGCCGAACGCCATGTGCATGCCGGTTACCGGAGTGCGCAGCTCGTGGGAGGCGCGCAGCACGAATTCGTTTCTGGCCCGTTCGAAGGCACGCTGCTCGGTCACGTCATGCAGCACCATCACGGCACCGAGGATTTGCCCCTGGCCCTGGCTGACCGGTGTCAGGCTGTAGTTGAGCAGGCGGGTTTCGCCATTCGCCTCGACCTGCAGGTCCGCCAGGCGCTGTTCCAGGCTGTGGCCCTGCAGTACGTGCTGCAGTTGATCATCCAGCTCCGGGCGAGACAGTGCCTGGCTTGGGCTCTGGCCGAGGGGCTGGTCATGCCAGCCAAGCTGGCGCTGGGCGACCGGATTGAAGTGTTCGAGCAGGCCGTCGCGACCGAAGATCAGCAGGCCGTCGTCGATGCTGTCGAGCACGGCCTGCAGGCGGTGCTGCTCAGCCATCAACGCTTCGACGTTGCTGCTCTTTAGCTGGCGCAGGCTCTCCGCCATGAGACCGAAACGGCGGCTCAGTGCGGACAGTTCGGCAACCGGGGTAATCGGCAAGGTCACCTGAAAGTCGCCGCGGCCGATCTGGTCTGCAGCGCGGGCCAGGGCATCGATCGGCTGACCGACTCGGCGGGCGATGGTGTGCGCGGTGATGAAGCCGATCACCAGCACGGCGAGGCCGACCAGCCCCAGCAATCCGGCGATCAGCCAGGCACGGTCACGGGCTTCGGCTTCCGACTGCTGGACGGCCGTCACGTAGCTCACCTGCAGGGCGTTGAGGCGGTCACGAACGGTCTCGATGGTTCTGGCGAAATCATCGTTGGTAAGCAGTTGGCCGCGTACGGTCAGTGGGTCTTCCAACAGGCGGCTGAAGTTCTGGTAGGCGGCCTGGATATCGACGATCGCCTGACGGTCGGCTTCCGTCGGGCTGGCCTGCAAGCCATCGTCGATCCATCTGCGGATGCGTTGGTCGGACTCCTTCAGGCTCTGCACCGTCTGCTGGTCGAAGTCCTCGCCAAGCATCATGAATAGCTGCTTGCCCAGCTCCTGGCGGAGATCGAGGCTATCGCTGATGACTTCCAGATTGTGCGCCAGCGTGCGGTTTTGCGACTGAGTGAGCTGCAGCACGCTGAAAATGCCCAGCATCAGGCCCAGCAAGGCAACGGTGAGCAGGGCGCTGGTGCTGAGGAACAGCTTGCTGCGCAGCTTCATAGGCCGAGCTGCTTTCGTTTGCGATATAGCGTCGAGGCGTCGATGCCCAACGTCTTGGCTGCCTGGTCGAGGGTTTCGCTGTTGGCCAGCACCGCCGAGATATGCGCCTTCTCCAGCTCCTCCAGGCTCAGGTCGGCGCCCACACGCGGGGCGCTGTTGGTGACCGACGCACTCATCCCCAGATGAGCGACCTCTACCCATTCACCGGGGCAAATGATGCTGGCGCGCTCGATCACGTTGCGCAGCTCGCGGATGTTGCCGGGCCACTGGTAGTCGAGCAGCGCCTTCAGCGCCTCTTCGCTGAAACCGCGGGCCGGGCGGGCGTAATCCTTGACGAAGCGAGCGAGGAAACGGTCGGCCAGGGTAAGGATGTCATCGGCGCGCTCGCGCAGTGGCGGCAGGTTCAGGGTGATGACGTTGAGGCGGTACAGCAGGTCTTCACGGAAGTGTCCTTCCTTGACCATGTCAGCGAGATCACGGTTGGTCGCCGCGAGGATGCGTACGTCGGCGTGACGGGTCACCGGGTCGCCTACGCGCTCGTATTCCTTGTCCTGGATGAAGCGCAGCAGCTTGGGCTGCAGGGTCAGCGGGAAGTCGCCGATCTCGTCGAGGAACAGCGTACCGCCATCGGCCTGATTGACCCGCCCCAGGGTACTTTCGCTGGCGCCGGTGAAGGCGCCGCGGCTGTGACCGAACAACTCGCTTTCCATCAGCTCGGCGGTCAGCGACGGGCAGTTGATGGTCACGCAGGATTTCTTGGCACGGCGGCTCCAGCCGTGAATGGCGCGCGCCAGCTCGCCTTTACCGGTACCGGATTCGCCGAGGATCAGGATATTGGCATCGGTGGTCGCCACCTGCCGGGCGGTTTCCAGGATCGCCATCATTGCCGGGCTGTGCGAGTCGATGCCGTCGCTGGGCTTGCGCACTTCGCCTTCCAGGGCTTCCAGGCGTGCGGAGAGTTGCCGTACTTCCAGTTGCTTGGCAGCGGCCAGGCGCAGTTGGTCCGGGCTGCATGGTTTGACCAGATAATCCGCGGCGCCTGCCTGCATGGCATCCACGGCACTGTCGATGGCCGAGTGCGCGGTGACGATCACCACGCGCATCCAGGGCGCGAGGATGCGCATCTGCGCCAGCACGTCGAGGCCGTTCTCATCGCCAAGGCGCAGGTCGAGGAAGCACATGTCGAATACCTGCCTCTGCAGCAGTGACTCGGTTTGCGCTGCGCTGTTGGCAGTGGTGACCTGATAGCCCTCGTCTTCCAGGCAATAGCGGAAGGTACGCAGGATAGCCGCTTCGTCGTCGACCAGCAGGATGCGCCCGCTCTGACCTGTTGCTTCCATTTACATGCTCCATGGGGTGAATGGCAGAGATTAGTCTGGGAATCTTCGTGCAAGTTGCACGGCAAGTATGACGTGATCTTGCATCGTGCAAGCGGCCAGCTGCCATGACTTGGATTTAAACAACTGATTTTAGTTGGTTTTTATTTTTTTGGCGGCTGGCATAACGCTTGCGACTCCTTCCTGACCGCATTGCTGCGGCATTCGTGAATCACAGGAGGAGGCGTTACATGCTGTTGAGACAATCCGCACTGGCCATTGCCATCACCGGTCTTATCACCCTGGCACCGCTTGCACAGGCGGCCGAGGAGGGGATTGATCGGCAACTGAGCGATGCCCGGCAGCAGGGTGCCATCGATACGGCATTCGCCCTGAACCGGCACCTCAATCCCTTCGAAATAGTGGTCTCGGTAGATGGCGGCACCGCCACGCTGAAGGGGGCGGTGGAAAACTCCGCCGAGCGCGAGCTGGCCGCCGAGCTGGCTGGCAGTATCGACGGCGTTCGTGAGGTGAACAATGAGCTCGAGGTCGATCCTGCCATCGAGGCTGCAGTTGTCGACGAGCAGGCGCGAATCACCACCGACAAGACGCTGGCCCAGCGTTTCGATGATGCCACCCTGGCCGCAACGGTGAAATCCAAGTTGTTGTGGAACAGCAACACCGAGGGCCTGGACATTCAGGTGCGTGCCGAAAACGGCGTGGTCAGCCTGAGTGGCAATGCGGGTACCCCGGTGGCCAAGGAGCTGGCCGGTGAGCTCGTCACCAATACCGAAGGCGTTCGTGAGGTGCACAACCACCTCAGCATCAACACCGCCGACAGCGCGTCGGCCGAGGCGCAGAACGCTGCCAACGACGCCGCTGCGTCGATCAGCGACACCTGGATAACCGGCAAGGTGAAGTCCAGCTTTCTGTACAGCCGCAACCTCGACAGCCTGAACATCAAGGTCGATACCCGCGAGGGCTTCGTGAGCCTCAGCGGCACCGTGCTGAGCAATGCCGAGAAGCGCCTCGCCGTCGAGACCGCGCGCAACATTCGTGGCGTGCGTGGAGTCGATGCCGACGCCCTGCGCATCGCCAGCTAAAGAGCAGCAAGGGAGGTGGTCGCCAGCGACCGCCATTCTATGCAGGGCCGCTGACGGCACTGCCTATAAAGACAGGAATATCGCCATGAGCAACAAGACCGAGCAACTCAACGAACTGATCGCAATCATCCGTGACGGCCAGCGCTTCTACGAGCACGCCCATGATGAGGTCAAGGATGTGCGCCTGCAGGCACTGTTCCGTGACATGTCGCAAACCAAGAACCAGGTGATTCAGGCCCTTTCGGTCAAGGTCGCCGCCAATCAGGAGGAGCCCACCTCCAGCGGCACCGTGGTGGGCAAGCTGCGTCAGGCCTATGCCGACGCTCGCGCCACCCTGTCCAGTGATGAAGAGGCCACCTACGTGGCTCAGTTGGAAGAAGCGGAAGACCGCATCCTGCACGCCTTCGAGGATGCGCTGGAGAGCGCTGAGCCGGACGTGCGCGCATTGCTCGCCGTGGAAATGCCCAAGGTACGTGCCTGCCATGACCGTATGCGTGACCTGAAACACGCCATGTAACCCCACCTGGCACAGGGATGTGCCGCCCCTGGCGTCGTGCAGAACGCCCGAGCTTTGTAACGCGATCGTGCAGGATGCCAATGATGGCACTTGGTTTTGTTTTTTAAGTTGTTGATTTTTAAGTATTTTATTTTTGTTTCGAGCTGGCACGCAGGCTGCAATTACCTAGTCATGAAAAGAACGCTTAGCCGTTCGGCAACGACCTTGAGGAGCCTTACATGAACCTTCACCGCGCCCACACCGAGATTCTGATCATTGCGGTTGCCGCTGTTCTGGTCCTGATGATGAGCGTGTCGTTCAAGGCTCCCCAAACCAAGGCTGTCGAGTCGCCGGTTTCCAGCCAGGCCCATGTGCCGGCTAGCGTTCAACCTGCTGCCGCTTCCGCTGCTCCGGCCTCGTTGCAGACCGTAAGTGCACAGACCCGGACCACGGGTGACTGGGTTCGTGCCGAAGCCGTGGAAGCGCCGGTCAAGCAAACCCGCTGGGTGTTCTGAGACGCCTACCGATTTTTAACTGTTACACCCGCAAGACCTCAAAAAACCAAGGAGAAACGCCATGCTGAGTTGGGCCATTACCTTTCTGATCATCGCCATTGTCGCTGCCGTTCTGGGCTTCGGTGGTATCGCAGGCACTGCCACAGGTATCGCGAAAATCCTTTTCGTGGTGTTCCTGGTCATGTTCATCGTTTCGTTCATCATGGGTCGCCGCCCTCGGGGCTAGGCCATGACGATGAATCGATTCAAGACGCTCGTTGCCGCCCTGATGCTGGGCGGTAGCGCGGCGGCCTTGGCCGCCAACGATGGGGAATTCCGTCTGAACGATCTGCTTGGGAGCAATCCTGACTATCGTGAAGCCTGGAAGGAGCTCATCCAGGACGAGGAGCGTTTGCCCGAGTGGGTGATCAACCTCAGCGGCGTTGCCACGCCGATGAAGACGCTGGAAGAAGACGGCGACCAGTATCTGGTCGGGCAGTTGTGCGAAACATCCAATTGTTTCAACCAGCGCCTGTACGTCGCCTTCACGCCGGACCGGGACGATGCGTACGCACTCTGGGTGCAGTTGCCCGAGGGTTTACCCGAGGACAAGACGCCCAGTGAGCATGCTGATTTGCGTTGGCTCGGTGAGCCGGACGACGGGATCAAGCAACTGCTGCAGGAACAGTTGAAGAAAGACCCCAACTGGTACTGATGCTGCTGACGGCGCCTTCTGGCGCCGTTGCTCTATCTGTAGTCCGGTAAAACGTCTCGACCCCCTATCTCTCCCTTCCACATCCCCTGCCTGGCCGCGTTATCATCAGCCGCTATGTTCTAGGGGGTGACTTATGCTCAACGGCTTGTGGCTGAGCTTTTTCGTGGTAGCGGCGGTAGCAGGGCTCAGCCGCTGGCTGCTGGCTGACGATCCGGCGGTGTTCGGGGCGATGGTGGAAAGCCTGTTCGCCATGGCCAAACTGTCCGTCGAGGTGATGGTACTGCTGTTCGGTACGCTGACCTTGTGGCTTGGCCTGTTGCGCATCGCTGAGAAAGCCGGGCTTGTGGACGCCCTGGCGCGTGTGCTCGGCCCGCTGTTCGCACGCTTGATGCCTGAAGTGCCGCGCGGCCATCCGGCCCTAGGCCTGATCACCATGAACTTCGCCGCCAACGGCCTGGGGCTGGACAACGCGGCCACGCCCATCGGTCTCAAGGCCATGCGCTCCCTGCAGGAACTCAACCCCAGCAGCACCACGGCGAGCAACGCACAGATTCTCTTTCTGGTACTCAATGCCTCGTCGCTGACGTTGCTGCCCGTGACCATCTTCATGTACCGCGCCCAGCAAGGTGCGCCGGACCCGACGCTGGTGTTCCTGCCGATTTTGCTGGCGACCAGCGTTTCCACCCTGGTCGGCCTGTTTTCCGTGGCCATCATGCAGCGCCTGCGTCTGTGGGACCCGGTCGTGCTGGCCTACATGATTCCCGGCGCGCTGCTGCTCGGCGGTTTCATGGCGATGCTCGCCGGCATGTCCGCCACCGCCCTGGCAGCCCTGTCATCGCTGCTCGGTAACCTGACGCTGTTCGGCATCATCATCGCCTTCGTGGTGATCGGAGCGCTGCGCAAGGTGCAGGTCTACGAGCAATTCATCGAAGGGGCCAAGGAAGGCTTCGACGTGGCCAAGAGCCTGCTGCCGTATCTGGTGGCGATGCTCTGCGCGGTGGGTGTGCTGCGTGCATCCGGTGCTCTGGAGCTGGCGCTCGACGGCATCCGCTGGATCGTCGCCTGGGGCGGCTGGGATACCCGCTTCGTCGACGCGCTGCCGACCGCCATGGTCAAGCCATTCTCCGGAAGCGCGGCGCGGGCCATGCTGATCGAAACCATGCAGACCCAGGGCGTCGACAGCTTTCCGGCTCTGGCTGCGGCGATCATTCAGGGCAGTACCGAGACCACTTTCTACGTGCTGGCCGTCTACTTCGGCGCGGTGGGCATTCAGCGTGCCCGGCACGCCGTGGGTTGTGCGCTGCTGGCCGAGTTCTCCGGCGTGGTCGCCGCGATCGCCGTGTGCTATTGGTTCTTCGGCTGAGAGCTGCCGCCGAACAGGCTTCCGGCCCAGGTCACCAGCGGGTCACGCGGCTTGAAGTCGTGTATCCGCTGCAGGCGCGGGGCGATGAAGTCCTCGAACTGCTCGGCCTGCTCGAAGTACACCCCGGTGAACAGGATGAACACACTCTTGTTCGCCACCCGGGTGAAGAACAGATTGCCGACCGGCTCGCCGCCTCTGGTGAGCAAATCGAGGCTGGAGTCCTTGGCGTGGCCTGGGCTCAGGGCCAGGGCGCGCTTTTCCAGGCCGTTGCTCTTCAATGAGTAGCTGGCGCCGAAATTACCCGCATAGCCGCTGACCAGTGCATCGCCAGCCGTGGGGTAAATGGTCACTGCGCTGTACAGGTAGAAATTGTCGTCGGTGTTGTAGGTGTAGCTCAGCTCGACGGTGCGTGTCAGGTATTGCACGTTCTTGCTGTAGTGGCCGCCCCGGCCCTTGCGCAGATGAGCGAAGTCCCGGTCGGCGAGCAGCAGTTCGCGCTCCTCATCCACTGGAACGGCATTGAAGTCACAGGCGCTGATCGTCAGCGTCAGGATCAGCAGCAGGGGGCTGCTCAGGTAGCGGTTCATTCAATCCTCCTTGATTGCCCGTCTGTGTAGTGGCGTCGGGTGTCACTTCGAAACGCAGTACGCCGATCATCTGGCCAGCGTCGGTGAGCACCTGGATCTGCCAGTCACCTTCCACGTCCTGCGGGAAGTTCTTCTTGTGCGTCCAGGCGCGATAGCCTTTCTCGCGACCGCCGTGGATATCCAGTGCGATGCGCTCCAGCTCCTGGCCGTTGTGCTCCCAGACGTGATAGATGCGCTCATCGAGGCCGCGCGGGGCGTTGATCGCCGTGTAGGCATAGATACCCGTACTGCGCAGCTGGCTGGCGCTCAATTGATCGATCCCTTCGCCGGGCGAGCGGTTCTGGTTGTCGAACTCGGTGGTGATCGCCACCTCGGTCAGCCATAACGTGGCCGGCGGCACCCAGGTTCGGGTTACCCAGCCGAATGCGCCAATAGCCAGGGTCAGGCCGACCAGCAGCAGGCCGCGCCACCATTTGCGTACGGTGATGATGCTGAACAGGCTGGGGAACGACAGCAGCACGGCGGCCGCCAGCGAATACTGATAGCTCTCGGTGGTGTTGAGCTTGAAGATGATCGGCAGCGCCGTGAGCATCACCGCGAACAGCGCCAGGGTGTGATAGGCGAGAAAGATCCATCGTCGTGGTGCCAGCCACCGGTAGTAGAGCGGGTCGGTGATCGAGACCAGCGCCGCCGCGGCCAACAGCCCGCTGAACAGGGCCTGGCTGCTGTTCCAGGTGGTGGTGATGAAGAAGAACGGCAGGACGAAGAACAGACTTTCCTGGTGGATCATCTGCGTGGCGTAGCGCAGCAGCGGGCGCGGTAGCTCGAAGCCGAAGCGGGCGGCGATGCGTTCGCGCAGCACGTTTTCCAGAATGAGCCACAGCCAGCTGACCAGCAGCACCAGAGCCAGCACCTTGGCCAGCCCGGCCTGGCGGTCGACCAGTACGAAACTCGCCAACCCGGACAGAAAACCGAATATGGCAATCGCTCCGGGATGGCGCTGCATCAGCGCGATGATCCGGAAAACGAGGCTTTTGCTGGAGGTGATTAGAGACAAGGCGGTTCTGGCAGTGGTCAAGAACGACACGCAGGATACTGCATTTGCCGCGCACGTGCGGCTTCCTCCGATCAGGCGTGCAGTTGCATTCGTCATCGGGGCGCTGAGGCCGACAGTTGGTGGGCTTCAGCCCTGCAAATCGACCGGCGCGGCCGTTTTTCGCAGCCCACCGCGCCGCTCAGGCCGATGCCCCATAGTGCCGGGCCTCAACCAACAACCAGTCACGGAAGGCCTTGAGCGCCGCGGACTCGACCTTGCGCTCCGGTACGGTCAGGTAATAGGCGCGGCCGTTGTCCGGCACCGGGCTGTCGAGGGCGACCACCAGGCTGCCGTCGGCCAGCTCGCGCTGGATCAGGAACGGTGGAATCAGCGCCACGCCCATCTCGTGGCAGGCCGCCTGGGCGAGCATCGAGAACAACTCCAGACGCGGGCCGGTCATGTCGCGGCCGACATTCAGCCCCTGCGCTGCGAACCACTGGCGCCAGGCGTAAGGCCGTGTGCTCTGCTGCAGCAGCGGCAGTTCGGCGATCCGCTCGGCGCTCACCGCGCCACCGTCGAGCAGCGCGGGGCTGCACACCGGCATCAGGTGTTCGTGCATCAGAAAGTACGCCGCAGTGCCTGACCAGTCGCCATCGCCGAAGTAGATCGCCGCGTCGAAACCGGTATCGGCGAACAGGAAAGGGCGGGTGCGGTTGGTCAGGTGCACGGTGACCTCCGGGTGCAGGCGCTGGAAATCCGCCAACCGTGGCAGCAACCATTGGGTGGCGAAGGTCGGCACCACGGCCAGCTCCAGGCTCATGGCGCCCTGAGCCCCCATCAGCGCAAGGGTGTCGCGCTCCACTGCATCGAGCTGGGCGGCGACCTTGCCAGCATAGGCAGTGCCCGCTTCGGTAAGCACTACGCCCCTTCGCGAACGGCGGAACAGCTCCACGCCAAGAAACGCCTCCAGCCCGGCGATCTGCCGGCAAACGGCGCCCTGAGTCAGCGCCAGTTCGTCCGCTGCGCGAGTGAAGCTTTGATGGCGTGCCGAGGCCTCGAAGGCGATCAACGCTGCCGTGCTGGGGATCTTGCGGCGCATGTATGCGAACACCTCACTAATCGGTGCTTTTATAGGCTGTTCAGGCTATCTCGGAGTGAGTGTGGTGCACAACTGCGTGCGAATTACTCGTTTGCCGAGAGGCGGCTAGCTGCCTAGGCTAAGCCCAACAAGACCTGTTCATGCACGAGGATTCTGCGATGGCCGCCAAGGCAAGCTTCAACTGGATCGACCCGCTGCTGCTCGATCAGCAACTCACCGAAGAAGAACGCATGGTGCGCGACAGCGCCGAGCAGTTCGCCGCCGACAAGCTGGCGCCGCGGGTTCTCGAGGCCTTCCGTCATGAGAAGACCGACCCGGCGATTTTCCGTGAGATGGGATACACCGGTCTGCTCGGCGCGACCATCCCCGAAGCCTATGGCGGCAGTGGTCTCAACTATGTGTGCTACGGCCTGATCGCCCGCGAAGTGGAACGTGTGGATTCCGGCTACCGCTCGATGATGAGCGTGCAGTCGTCCCTGGTGATGGTGCCGATCAACGAATTCGGCAACGAAGCCACCAAGCAGAAGTACCTGCCCAAACTGGCCACCGGTGATTACATCGGCTGCTTCGGCCTCACCGAGCCGAACTACGGTTCCGATCCGGGCTCGATGATCACCCGGGCGAAGAAGGTCGACGGCGGCTACCGCCTGAGCGGCAGCAAGATGTGGATCACCAATTCGCCTATCGCGGATGTCTTCGTGGTCTGGGCCAAGGATGACGCCGGCGAGATCCGCGGCTTCGTGCTGGAAAAGGGCTGGGAAGGGCTGTCGGCACCGGCGATCCATGGCAAGGTCGGCCTGCGCGCCTCGATCACCGGCGAGATCGTCATGGACAACGTGTTCTGTCCCGAAGAGAACGCCTTCCCTGACGTACGTGGCCTGCGTGGCCCGTTCACCTGCCTCAACTCTGCCCGCTACGGCATCAGTTGGGGAGCGCTGGGGGCCGCCGAGGCGTGCTGGCACACTGCGCGTCAGTACACCCTGGACCGTCAGCAGTTCGGTCGCCCGCTGGCTGCCAACCAGTTGATCCAGAAAAAACTGGCCGACATGCAGACCGAGATCACCCTCGCCCTGCAAGGCTGCCTGCGCCTGGGCCGAATGAAGGACGAAGGCACCGCTGCGGTGGAAATCACCTCGATCATGAAGCGCAACAGCTGTGGCAAGGCGCTCGATATCGCCCGCATGGCTCGCGACATGCTCGGCGGCAATGGTATCAGCGACGAGTTCGGCGTGGCCCGTCATCTGGTCAACCTCGAGGTGGTGAACACCTACGAAGGTACCCATGACGTGCACGCGCTGATCCTCGGCCGCGCGCAGACCGGGATCCAGGCGTTCTTCTGACTGTTGATCGTTCCCATGTCGAGGCGTCGAACCGTCCGCGTGGGAACGCCGCCGGTGACGCTCCGCGTCACGCTTGCACGAGGCCTCCGCGATGTCCGGTGCTCTTTCCCATCTCCGTGTGCTCGACCTGTCCCGCGTGCTCGCCGGGCCCTGGTGCGGGCAGAACCTCGCCGACCTCGGCGCCGAGGTGATCAAGGTCGAACGCCCGAAAGTCGGCGACGACACCCGCCACTGGGGCCCGCCCTACCTGCGCGACGATGAGGGGCGCGATACCAGCGAAGCGGCCTACTTCCTGTCGGCCAACCGCAACAAGCAGTCGCTGACCCTCGACTTCACACAGGCGGAAGGGCAGCGCCTGGTGCGCGAGCTGGCGGGCAAGTCGGACATCCTCATCGAGAACTTCAAGGTTGGCGGCCTGGCTGCCTACGGGCTGGACTACGCCACCCTGAAGGCGATCAACCCACGGCTGATCTACTGCTCCATCACCGGTTTCGGCCAGAGCGGCCCCTATGCCAAGCGGGCCGGCTACGACTTCATGATCCAGGGGCTTGGCGGGCTGATGAGCCTCACCGGCCAGCCCGATGGCGGGGAGGGCGGTGGGCCGGTCAAGGTCGGCGTCGCGCTCACCGATATCCTTACCGGGCTCTACGCGACGGTCGCCGTGCTAGCCGCCCTGGCCCACCGGGAAAAGACCGGTGAAGGCCAGCACATCGACATGGCGCTGCTCGACGTGCAGGTCGCCTGCCTGGCCAATCAGGCGATGAATTACCTGACCACCGGTGTGTCGCCGAAGCGCCTGGGCAATGCTCACCCGAATATCGTCCCCTATCAGGCGTTCCCCACCGCCGATGGCGACCTGATCCTCACGGTTGGCAATGACAGCCAGTTCCGCAAGTTCTGCGACGTGGCCGGGCATCCCGAGTGGGGTGTCGATCCACGTTTCGCCAGCAACGGTCAGCGCGTCGCCCATCGTGCCGAGCTGATCCCGCTGATCCGCCAGGCCACGGTGTTCCGCACCACGGTCGAGTGGGTCGGCCTGCTGGAGGCGGCAGGTGTGCCGTGCGGGCCGGTCAACGACCTTGAGCAGGTCTTCGCCGACCCTCAGGTGATCGCCCGCGGTTTGCGTATCGATCTGCCACACCCCCTGGCCGGTAGCACGCCGCAGGTAGCCAGCCCGTTGCGCCTGTCGGCCAGCCCGGTGGAGTACCGCCAGGCACCTCCGCTGCTGGGCGAGCATACCGAACGCGTCCTCGCCGAAGTGCTTGGGCTGGACGTCAGCCAGATCGAGGCGCTACGCCGTCAGGGAGTGATCTGACCCGCTTCTATTAGTAAGCGCGCGTCAGGCATCCAGCTCGGAGGCCGGGCCGAAGAACTCGTAGTGGCACTGCTCCGCTGGTACGCCGAGTTCCCGCAAGTGACGCTTCACCTGAGCCATGAAGGGTTTCGGACCCAGGAAGTAGGCATCCATGTCGCGCTCTCCAGGCAGCCAGCCGGCCAGTTGCTCGCGGCTGATCACGCCCTGGCCGTGTGGCCTGTCGCCATCGCGCGGCGCGCTGTAGCAGAACCGATAGCTGATCTGCGGGTAGTCGCGGCTCTGTTCTTCGATCCATTGCCTGAAGGCATGTACACCGCCATGGCGCGCGTAATGGATGAAGTGGATGGGGCGTCCGCTCTCGCGGGCGGCTTCGACCATCGCCAGTGCCGGCGTGATGCCCACGCCTGCAGTGATGAGCGCCAGAGGCTTGTCCGACTGGCGCAGCACGAAGTCACCGGCTGGCGGGAACAGCTCCAGGGTATCGCCGACCTGGACGTGGTCGTGCAGGTAGTTGGAAACCTTGCCGCCTGCCTCGCGCTTGACGCTGATGCGGTACTCACGGCCGTTGCCCCGCGCGGACAGCGAGTAGTTGCGGCGCTGCTCCTTGCCATCGATGACCAGGCGCAGGCCGATGTACTGGCCGGGCTGCTGAACCAGCACGTCACCGCCATCGATGGGCGCCAGATGGAAGGAGGTGATCTCCTCGCTTTCCACGGTTCTGGCCACCACCTTGAAGTCCCGTGAACCACGCCAGCCGCCCGGCGCCTGCTCGTGTTCGCGGTAGGCGCTTTCCTCGGCACCGATCAGAATGTCTGCCAACTGCCCGTAAGCGGCAGCCCAGGCGTCGATCACCTCATCGGTAGCGATCTCCTCGCCCAGTACCTCGCGAATGGCGCGCAGCAGGCAAGTGCCGACGATGGGGTAATGTTCCGGCAGGATCTGCAGGGCCACGTGCTTGTTGACGATGCGGCCCACCAGCGGCCCGAGTGCTTCGAGCTGGTCGATATGCCGGGCGTACATAAGCACGCCGTTGGCCAGGGCACGTTGCTGGTCGCCGCTGGCCTGGTGGGCCTGGTTGAACAGCGGGCGAACCTGGGGATACTCCTTCAGCATCATGGCGTAGAAGTGTCGGGTCAGCGCTTCACCGCCGGTTTCCAGTAATGGGACGGTGGCTTTGATAAGGGTGCGTTGTTGGCTGGTCAGCATGGTGATGGTTCCTGTCGCAAGGCATGAAGATTGGTTGCCTTGGTCATTACAGATCCCGTGCCAACTCGCAAAGCCGCTGGATTGCTGGGCTTGCGCGTGCTATGAGTCTTTTCGACCCGTTCTATTTAGCGTCTATATGACTCTCTTGGTGTCTTTATGACCTCCAGCCCCCTGCTTGTCTCTCTGCTGCCATTGGTCGATGACCTGTCCCGTGAACTACCCGAAAGCGAGCGCTATCGTCGGCTGCTTGCTGCGCTGCGGCAGCTGTTCCCCTGTGATGCGGTGGCACTGCTCAGGCTCGATGGCGACGTGCTGGTGCCGCTCTCGGTGGAGGGGCTCAGTGCCGATACCATGGGCCGGCGTTTCAAGGTGAGCGAGCATCCCCGTTTGCACGAGTTGCTGCAGCACCGTGGCCCCACCCGCTTCGCCGCAGACTGCGAACTGCCCGATCCTTATGATGGGCTGCTCGACGGGCAGCATGGCCATCTCGAGGTTCATGACTGCCTGGGTTGTCCGCTCTATATAAAGGAGCAGCTCTGGGGGCTGCTGACCCTGGACTCGCTGCAGTCGAGCAGCTTTGGCCGTGTCGATCTTGGCATGCTGGAGGCTTTCGCCAGCCTGGCCGCCGCGACGGTGGCCGCCGCCGAGCGGATCAGCCTGCTGATGGGGCGCGTGGAGGACGAACAGCGCCGCGCCGAACTCTATAAGCAGGCGGCCGACGCCGTGCGCCCCCGGGAGATGATCGGTCAGAGCTCCAGGCACAAGGCCCTGCTTCAGGAGATAGCGCTGGTCGGCGGCAGTGACCTGACCGTCCTCATCAGTGGCGAAACCGGTGTGGGCAAGGAACTGGTCGCCGAAGCACTGCATGCGGCATCCGCGCGTGCATCGCGGCCGATGGTCAGCATCAACTGTGCGGCGTTGCCCGATACCTTGGTGGAGAGCGAGCTGTTCGGTCATGTCCGTGGGGCATTCTCGGGGGCTGTCAGTGAGCGGCGTGGCAAATTCGAGGTGGCCGATGGCGCCACCCTGTTTCTCGATGAGGTGGGCGAGCTACCGCTTGCCGTGCAGTCGAAGCTGTTGAGGGTGCTGCAGAGTGGCCAGCTACAACGGGTAGGCTCGGACCGCGAGCACCGTGTGGACGTGCGGGTGCTGGCCGCCAGCAACCGTGACCTGGCCGAAGAAGTGCGCGCCGGGCGCTTTCGCGCCGACCTCTATCATCGCCTTAGCGTGTACCCGCTCAAGGTGCCGGCACTACGCGAGCGGGGGCGCGATGTGCTGCTACTCGCCAGCTACTTCCTGGAAGATAACCGGGCACGGCTTGGGCTGCGTAGCCTGCGTCTCGCGGCCGATGCTCAGAAAACCCTGTTGCAGCATGACTGGCCGGGCAATGTCCGGGAACTGGAGCACCTGATCGGCCGCGCGGCCATCAAGGCGTTGTCGGCCTGCGTGGAACGCCCGCAGATACTCACCATCGATAGCCGCGCACTGGACCTGCATCCATCCACCGTGACTCCAGGGCAAGAAGAGCGCCCCGTGAGCGATGCTGCCGAAGCGTCGAGCGCTGGCCTAGGGCTGCGCGATGCAGTGGATGACTACCAGCGGCGCCTTATAGAGGCTGCACTGGCTCGCCATGCCGGGCGCTGGGCCGATGTAGCCCGCGAACTGGATATGGACCGTGCCAACCTGCAGCGCCTGGCCAAGCGCCTGGGACTCAGATAGCGGCTTCTGAGCTGCTGCTTATATAGAGGGAAAGCCGACTGAGCGGTTTTATTGCAATTGGATGAAATAAGCCCTTGACCTGATTTCGTGGGGGCCTATAATGCGCACCACTTCCGG